>NZ_JBOFRH010000409.1:0-40449 GCF_051650925.1 Plesiomonas sp. | reverse complement strand
TGCCGCCCACTGATGTTTCGTATTCTTGATAAATTAGGCCATGATGAACTTCTGGTACTCGGGGGGATTTTCTTTGCCCTTATTCTGGGGGCTGGTTTATTTAGCCTGTGCGGGTTGAAACCCGATTTAGGTGCGCTGGTATTAGGCATGTTGCTGGCGGGGCATTCGCGCGCTTCAGAGCTGTCAAAATCACTGTTTAATTTAAAAGAGCTTTTCCTGATCTGCTTTTTTCTTAATATTGGGTTGGAAGAGAGCCCAACGTGGGAAGGGCTGGGAATGGCGCTACTGCTGGTGCTGTTTTTACCGCTCAAAGCTGGATTATATTACGCCATTGCCCGCCTATTTCGTTTTCGAATTCGCACCAGCCTGCAATTAGCCGTGAATCTGTGTAACTACAGCGAATTTAGCTTGATTGTAGGCGGAATTGCCGTGAAACAGGGCTTAATCAGCAGCCATTGGCTGGTGGTACTGGCCTTGAGTACCGCGCTCTCTTTCTTAATCGCTGCCCCAATCAACCGGCAAACTGATCGTATTTATACCTATTTGCGTGCAAAAGCAAAACCGGATGAGAATCGGCAGCTGCATCCTGATGATCGTTTGATTGATCCGGCACAAGCCAAAGTGCTTATTTTAGGGATGGGGAGAATCGGTACGGGCGCATACGATGAGCTGCGTGAGCGTTATGGCGATATCTTACTCGGGGTTGAATCGAACCCTGAAACGGTATCAAAGCACCGTGATGCCGGTAAAAACGTGATTCAAGGTGATGCCACAGACCCTGATTTTTGGGAGCGTATCCGCCCGCGTGGTAATGTTCGCCTGATTTTACTGGCTATGCCGCATTGGCAGGGAAATCATTTTGCTCTGGCCCATTTGCAACACCGCCATTTTAACGGGCGAATTGCCGCGATTGCTGAATATCAAGATGAAATTAACACATTGGCAGAGTCAGGAGTTGATGCGGCATTTAATATTTATAACGAAGCTGGCAGCGGTTTTGCTCGTCATGTCATTACGCACTTAAATACCGACCAACTGCTCAACCGTTTTGATGACGATATAACAAAAATCCCCGCCGTACGCTTGCATAATATGTAGGTATTCGCAGATATCTGCCCAGTATTCTCTTTACTGGGCTTTTTTTTCGCAAAATGCTTGCAAAAAATTCACGCATTGGCACATTGAATAAACAAATTATTAGCAGGACGCTGATTGCAGCAACCATGATGTTGCTCCTCGGCAGATCAACACTATTACGAGCAAGGAAAGAGCGTATGTGTTCCATTTTCGGTATTTTAGATCTCAAATCAGACCCGTCAGAGTTGCGTAAAAAAGCGCTGGAACTCTCAAAATTACTGCGTCATCGCGGCCCCGACTGGTCGGGTGTGTATGCCACCGATAAAGCCATTTTAGTGCATGAGCGTTTAGCCATTGTTGATGTGAATAATGGCGCGCAACCGCTATTTAACGCAGATAAAAGCCATATTCTGGCGGTAAACGGTGAAATTTATAACCATAAAACCTTGCGTGATGCTCTGCCTGATTATGCGTTTCAAACAGAGTCTGATTGCGAAGTGATTCTGGCGCTATATCAGGAAAAAGGCCCTGAGTTTCTTGACGATCTCTACGGCATGTTCGCATTTGTTCTGTACGATGAAAAGCAAGATGCCTACCTGATTGGCCGTGACCATATGGGGATTATCCCTCTGTATATGGGGCATGACGAGTTCGGTAACCTCTATGTTGCCTCAGAAATGAAAGCATTAGTGCCGGTTTGCCGAACCATTAAAGAGTTTCCGGCAGGATCATTTTTGTGGAGCAAAGACGGTCAAATCCGCCAGTATTACCAGCGTGATTGGATGGAATATGACAACGTCAAAGAGAACCATACTGATAAAGTGGAATTAAAAGAGGCCTTTGAAGAGGCAGTAAAAAGCCATTTGATGTCAGATGTTCCGTACGGCGTACTGCTGTCAGGTGGGTTAGATTCATCAGTGGTCTCTGCAATCACCAAAAAATTTGCCGCCCGCCGTATTGAAGATAATGAGCAGAGCGAAGCATGGTGGCCTCAGTTGCACTCGTTTGCTGTAGGGTTAAAAGGTTCACCTGACTTGATTGCGGCGCGTGAAGTGGCTAATCATCTAGGTACGGTCCACCATGAAATTCACTTTACGGTACAAGAGGGGCTAGATGCCATTCGTGATGTTATCTATCACATTGAAACTTACGATGTCACCACGATCAGAGCGTCTACCCCGATGTATCTGATGGCCCGAAAAATTAAAGCAATGGGCATTAAAATGGTACTGTCGGGTGAAGGTTCAGATGAGGTGTTTGGTGGATATCTCTATTTCCACAAAGCGCCGAATGCCCGAGAGTTGCACGATGAAACGGTGCGTAAACTGGCCGCATTGCACATGTTTGATTGTGCGCGTGCTAATAAAGCCATGGCTGCTTGGGGTGTGGAAGCGCGCGTGCCTTTCCTTGATAAGCGTTTTCTTGATGTTGCTATGCGTATCAACCCACAAGATAAAATGTGCGGTAACGGTAAAATTGAAAAGCATATTATTCGTGAATGTTTTGAGGGTTATTTGCCGAGCAGTATTGCATGGCGGCAAAAAGAGCAATTCTCTGACGGTGTAGGGTACAGCTGGATTGATTCGTTAAAAGCACAGGCCGAAGCGCAGATAACAGAGCAACAAATGGAAACTGCACATTTTCGTTTCCCGTATAACACCCCTTCAACGAAAGAAGCTTATGCTTATCGAGTGATTTTTGAAGAGCTGTTCCCACAGCCGAGTGCTGCTGAGTGTGTTCCGGGAGGCCCTTCAGTTGCGTGTTCATCAGCAAAAGCGATTGAATGGGATGCGGCATTTAAAAATATGGCCGATCCTTCAGGCCGTGCCGTAGCCGGTGTTCACGTCGATGCGTACAAAGGTTAGGCAATAGCGGGAATAAATCTAATATTGCATTGATATATAACCAACAGCACTAAACCATTGAGTGAATATAGGGTGCTGTTGGCTGCTTTTGATTTATCCCTGTTTTTGCTACCATGGCAGAATAACCGATTAATATTTAACCTTTTATTGTTTTTTTTTCATCAAACTGGTTGTAAGACAAGCAAACAGTCCAAAATTGGAAAGTTGGTTATAAAAAAGGGTTGACGGTTTTCGCTAGGATACGCATAATGCGCCCCGCAACGCCGATAAGGTGATGTGAAATTTGAGATGGCTATGTAGCTCAGCTGGTTAGAGCACAGCACTCATAATGCTGGGGTCACAGGTTCGAATCCCGTCATAGCCACCATAAATTCGCGGAAGTGGCGAAATTGGTATACGCACCAGATTTAGGTTCTGGCGCCGCAAGGTGTGTGGGTTCAAGTCCCACCTTCCGCACCATATCGCTTTAAAGGTTGTTGAGTAACACAGTTTTAGATAATTGGGGTGTCGCCAAGCGGTAAGGCAGTGGGTTTTGATCTCACCATACCCAGGTTCGAATCCTGGCACCCCAGCCATCTTTCCTGATGAAATATCTGTTAAAAGGTATTGAGTCAGTAAAAAGGTTAATCTAAGACAACAGAATTTGCGTAAATTGAATGGCTATGTAGCTCAGCTGGTTAGAGCACAGCACTCATAATGCTGGGGTCACAGGTTCGAATCCCGTCATAGCCACCATTAACGAAAATTCACCATTTGGGGTGTCGCCAAGCGGTAAGGCAGTGGGTTTTGATCTCACCATGCCCAGGTTCGAATCCTGGCACCCCAGCCAAATTAATATTGAATGCCCAGATGGGGTGTCGCCAAGCGGTAAGGCAGTGGGTTTTGATCTCACCATACCCAGGTTCGAATCCTGGCACCCCAGCCATTCAATAAAAGAGTTAAAGAAATATCGTGTAGGCTATGTAGCTCAGCTGGTTAGAGCACAGCACTCATAATGCTGGGGTCACAGGTTCGAATCCCGTCATAGCCACCATTATTTTGATTTTGCGGAAGTGGCGAAATTGGTATACGCACCAGATTTAGGTTCTGGCGCCGCAAGGTGTGTGGGTTCAAGTCCCACCTTCCGCACCATTATATTAAGTTAGTATTACACCATTGGGGTGTCGCCAAGCGGTAAGGCAGTGGGTTTTGATCTCACCATGCCCAGGTTCGAATCCTGGCACCCCAGCCATATTTTAGCAACAAAAAAATCCCAGATGGGGTGTCGCCAAGCGGTAAGGCAGTGGGTTTTGATCTCACCATACCCAGGTTCGAATCCTGGCACCCCAGCCATTTTTTTGGCCAGCTATCTTAACTGTAGCCAGATGATTTTTTTGTTTTGTGGAAAGTGCATTACTAATGTCTAAAGTCTAAAATGTTAGCGATAACATTGAATTAAAATGACTCTAAAAAAGCCCGCTTATTAGCGGGCTTTTTGCTGTCTGTTATTAACCGGCTGTGCTGGATAAGTAACAGACTGAATGTGGTGCATTCAGCCATGTATTTACCCATTATTTATTGATTCCGTTATCCACGTTGTCTTTTTTTCTTCTGTATGACTTGTCGGCATTATAGGCCGAGTGCGTATTTTAATGCCTGACGTTTTAGTGGGCCTGATTTATCCGCAACCAGCAAGCTTAAGTTTCTGAGCAGTTGTACCGGTTTTAGCTCATTACTAAATAGCGTGTAGAAAAGATCCATTCCTGACTGCATTAACAGGTTATCGGGCTTGCGCCGCCGCTCATAGCGTTGTAATACCTTTAAACTGGCAATATCTTCTTTGTGCGCTAATGCACTGTCAAGCACCTCAAGCAACACTTGAACGTCTTTAAAACCGAGGTTTACACCTTGTCCTGCAAGCGGGTTAATCGTGTGTGCAGCATCACCGATAATGGCTAATCCGGGAAGGACATAGTGTTGGGCATGTTGCCTGACTAACGGAAAGTGTCCGCAGGCGATCACTTCACACTCACCAAGCCGCGAGGGAAAGGCTTGCTTGATTTGCGCATGCAGTTGTTGTGGGCTGAGTTTGGCCAGTTGTTGTATTTTGCTTGGGCTGTCATACCACACCAGTGATCCATAATTTCCATGCAGCGGTAAAAATGCACGCGGGCCAGTAGGGTAGAATTTTTGCCAAGTAATGTCTTGCTGAGGCTGTGCGGTTTTAATGCTGATAAGTAGGCAGGATTGCCGATATTGCCAACCGGTGAGCCCGATATGTGCCTGTTGTCTTATGTGCGAATGAGCACCATCTGCGCCAACTAATAAGCGGGGTTGCAGTATTTGTTGGTTATCCAGTGTGATTTGCCAACCTGCTGGCGTGGAGTGCATGTGTCGAATATGTTGCGGGCATAGTAGGGTGATATTAGGTTCAGTTTCCAGAGCTTGCCACAGTGCGAGTTGAATCAGACGGTTTTCGACGATATGCCCGAGTTCGGCAATATTCAGCTCGTTTGCTGAGAAGCGGGTGCTTGCTCCTTCCCACTCCCAGGTTTCTAGGTGGCGATATGGGCAAGTGCGCATCGCTAGAATACTCGGCCATACATTAAGTTTTTCAAGCAGGCTAATCGAGGCCAGACTGATTGCCGAAACACGCAGGTCAGGCAGAGCATCGGCCTCCCACGGTTGTGGCTTGGTTTGTTCAATCAGCGTAACGTGCAGGCCTAAACGAGCAGCACCGAGTGCAAGTGCAGCGCCGACCATACCGGCACCCACCACCAGTAAATCAGGTTGGACTGTGTCTGATTGTTGTGTGGATGAGGCATCTGGAGTGTGAATGGCATTGTGCATCATGGTGAGTACCTGATGATTAAGTGAATATTCTGAACAATAGGGCGAGTTTATCGAATTTTTATCTTTTCTGCTGTGAATGGCAGGTACATGGGTATAAAAAAACCCGTAAAAACGGGCTTTTTTATCGCAGATGGTGGCTTAGTCATCAAGTTCGGCTAAGCACATCTCTTCATAAACTTGTTTGACCCAGCCATCAACACGTTGAGCCGTTAATTCTGGCTGACGGTCTTCATCAATGCACAGGCCGACAAAATGTTTGTCATCACTCAATGCTTTTGACGCTTCAAAGTGATAACCCTCGGTTGGCCACTGCCCGACGAGTATTGCGCCACGTGCTTCAACGATATCGCGTACCGTTCCCATGGCATCACAGAAGTACTCTGCATAGTCTTCTTGATCACCGCATCCGAAGATAGCAACCAGTTTATTGGTAAAGTCGACTTCTTCAAGAGTAGGGAAGAAATCATCCCAATCACACTGGGCTTCACCGTAATACCACGTAGGGATACCGAGCAGCAATAGATCAAAATTATTGATATCTTCTTTGCTGCTTTTGGCAATATCACGGACATCAACCAGATGTTTGCCAAGCTGTTTTTGGATCATCTTGGCGATGTTTTCGGTATTGCCGGTATCGCTGCCAAAGAAAATTCCTACACTTGCCATTCTCTCTACCTTAATGTCTATTTTGTGCTGTCAGTATGATTAAGTGCGAACTCAGCCGCGTCTAAACCCAATCTTTCCAACAAAATACGTTCGATTAATTCACCGCGGCTCAACGCATGATCGTGAGCCAGTTCATTTAATGCCGCTACCACTCGGCTGTCGATTTTTAGCTCGATTCTGCGCAGCCCTTTTGACTTATCCCGCTTAAGTTGGTTGCGTTTATTGATGCGCAACTGCTCATGGCGAGGCAGCGGGTTTGTTTTCGGCCGACCAGGGCGGCGTTCATCTGCAAATAAATCCAGTGTGGTACGGTCTGTATTCTCTTTTGCCATTTAAACTACACGTGCTGCTCTTGCGAAGACTCAACCAACACCAGCGCCCTCCCAGAGCAACTGGATCAGACCTTTGGCAACAAAACCCGCACAGCCAAGAAACAAAACTAACCAAACAATGCGGCGGCCAAATGGAGGTACATTGCCACGTTTCAACACATCTTGTATTGCCATTCCGATAAAAAAGAAGATGACAATAAAAAAGAGGTTAAGGCCGATAGCCTCAAGCGTTTCCATGTGTCGATAAATCATGTGGCAATTCCATTTTGCCGGCAAATATAGACGTGAACTATATCATAGCGTCTGCGCCCTGTTAACGGGAATCCGTCAGCAAAAAGCGACGAATTGCCCGCAGAACGGCATCGGGTTTTTCTGCATGCAGCCAATGGCCAGTACCTGCAATGACATGTGCTTTTGCTGCGGGAAATTGGCGCATAATCTGTTCACGGTGCTGATCTTGAATATAGGGTGATAACTCGCCCTTAATAAAGAGTACAGGCCCTTGCCATGGCAGCCCGTCTTGCCAGCCGACAATGTTGGCATACTGGTTTTCCAGTGCGGTCACATTAAAACGCCAGCGGCTTTCTGCATTAGCATCAAATGATTTTAGCAAAAATAAGATGACACCTTCCTCCTTTAAAAAAGGTTGCATCAGGTTGACCGCCTCACTGCGACGCGTCGGTTTAGCTTGGCTGACCGCATGTAGAGCGCGAAAAACGTTATCGTGACGCCGAACCTGATAATCAACCGGTGACATATCTAAGACAACCAGCTGATCTACGCGATCAGGAGCTGTCTGTGCGATCGTCATGGCCACTTTCCCCCCCATCGAGTGGCCAATGAAGGTGGCTGAACGAATATTCAGATGATCGAGCAGGGCAATAAGATCATCGGCCATGAGGCGGTAGTTTATCTGATCACTGAAAAAGCTCTGTCCATGGTTACGAAGATCAACTTGTACGATATGATGATCCTTAACCAGATCACGTGCGAGTAATCCTAAGTTATCTAACGTGCCAAACAGGCCATGAATTAGCACTAAAGTGGGACCTTGTCCCTGTTGTTTGTAGTTGATCATAAGCTAAACCGAGTTGGTGTATAGAGAATCATGGCCTGAGAAGGTATAATCACGCAGTTATTCATGCAAGAGAACGATATTGGATCGACATGAAAATCATTGAAGTAGACGAAGAGCTGTACCGCTATATTGCAGGCCATACTCAGCATATCGGTGAGAGTGCCTCTGAAATTTTACGCCGCATGCTGAATTTGTCACCCAATACTGAGCCACGTAGCCCAGGGATCGTGGTAAGCAGCGATGCGGGAAAAGAGAATGCTGTAGATCGTGTACGTGCCGTGCGTGAGCTTTTGTTATCAGATGAATATGCTGCACAAACCAAAGCTATTGGCCGCTTCATGCAGATCCTCTCTTTTTTATACTCGCTCGATGCGCTGGGTTTTACCGCAGCAAGTGAAGAGTTGCGTGGTCGTACTCGTGTCTATTTTGCAGAAGATGAAGCAACACTGCTGCTGCACGGTACACATACAAAACCTAAAGCAATTCCGAACACACCGTACTGGGTTATCACCAATACTAATTCTGGCCGCAAACGCGCGATGATCGAGCAGATCATGGGTGGCATGCAGTTTCCGTTGGAGCTGACAGAGAAAGTTTGCAGCACCATTTGAGTTGAGCGTTAGGGAGTAACGCCGTATGGCAATTCATCCTCGGGCTGGGCAACAAGCCCGGCAAGATGATCTGATCAATATCGGTCAGCTTGTTTCTGAATACTATGTTTTACAGCCTGATGCTGCTAATCCTGCACATGCCGTTCAGTTTGGTACATCGGGTCATCGCGGTAGCTCAGCGAACTGCAGCTTTAATCAGTCGCACATTCTTGCTATTGCACAAGCCATTGCTGAAGTCAGGATTAAACAGGGGATTTTAGGCCCGTGTATCGTGGGTAAAGACACTCACGCCCTGTCAGAACCAGCATTTATCTCTGTGATCGAAGTGCTGATCGCCAATGGTGTGCAAGTTATTGTTCAAGAGAATAATGGCTTTACCCCCACACCAGCAGTCTCTTACACCATACTGTGTCATAACAATGCCAATGGTGCGTTGGCTGATGGTATTGTTATCACACCTTCCCATAATCCGCCGCAAGACGGTGGTATTAAGTACAATCCGCCAAATGGTGGTCCTGCTGATACCAATATTACAAAAGTCATTGAGCAGCGCGCCAATGATCTTATTGCTGATAATCTGGCAGATGTGCGTCGCATACCCTTTAGCGAAGCGTTGAACAGTGAGCTTTTGCTGCAAAAAGATCTGGTACAAGCTTATGTCGAAGATCTGAGCAACGTCGTCGATATGGAAGCTATCCGCAATGCTGGCTTGAAGCTTGGCGTAGATCCACTCGGTGGAGCGGGGATCGAGTACTGGAAGCGTATTGCAGAGCACTACCAGCTTGATCTCACACTGGTTAATGATCAAATTGATCCCTCTTTCCGTTTTATGCCGCTCGATAAAGATGGCGCTATCCGTATGGATTGCTCCTCACCGTACTCTATGGCTGGCTTGCTAGCACTGAAGGATAAATTTGATCTGGCATTTGGTAATGATCCTGACTATGACCGTCATGGTATCGTCACCCCTGCAGGTTTAATGAACCCAAACCACTATCTGGCCGTTGCCATTGATTACCTGTTTAGCCATCGTCCGCAGTGGAATGCTGACGTTGGTGTGGGTAAAACACTGGTCTCAAGTGCCATGATTGATCGTGTGGTTGCTGCTTTAGGGCGTCGGCTAGTTGAAGTGCCGGTTGGTTTTAAATGGTTTGTTGATGGTCTGCATGAAGGCTGGCTTGGTTTTGGCGGCGAAGAGAGTGCCGGAGCATCATTCCTGCGTTTTGATGGCAGTGCGTGGTCAACAGATAAAGATGGCATCATTTTGTGTCTGCTGGCTGCCGAAATTACCGCAGTCACGGGTTTAAATCCGCAACAACATTACGCGCAGTTGGCCGAAAAGTTTGGTCAACCCTACTATTCGCGTATTCAGGCGGTTGCTGATAGCGCACAAAAAGCCATTTTAAGTCGGTTATCGCCGGAGATGGTCAGCGCTGACTCATTGGCTGGTGATCCGATTATTGCCCGTTTAACCAATGCTCCGGGTAACAATGCCCCGATTGGTGGGTTAAAAATTGTCACTCAGAATGGCTGGTTTGCTGCTCGTCCATCGGGTACTGAAAACATTTACAAAATTTACTGTGAAAGTTTTGTGGATGAAGAGCACCTAAAACTGATTGAAGCACAAGCTGTGCAGATTATTGATAATATTTTAGCCGAAGCACTGGCCTGAAGAGAAAAGGGCAGTACTTATGGGGGATGACGAGACATTCATGCTTTAGCGCATATCTGTCATCGTCATCTATCCAATATTACGCAATAAGCAGCCGTTAGTTAGCACAGATAAAAAGCACACTGTTTTTGAACGTGTGCTTTTTTTATTGCGTTACCAAATTGTTTTTATTATGTTTGTTTTTGTAAAATAATTACGAAAATAGCCCATAACTGCCGCCTTTCAGCACAAATTGATTAAAAAATGTGTAGTAAACTTACGTATTACTGATTACACTGAACCTCATAAAATTAAGAATAATTTCTTGTTTGGAGGGTGTTCTATGTACCAGAAGTTTCCACTTGCTCAGGTTCTTCTGCGCCGTACTGGCGTATTGGTTGCAGGCTCTCTGGCATTGCCTGTGATGGCTTTTCATCCTAACCGTGCTCGTTTTTATAGTTATTTACACCGTGTCTGGAGCAAAACCAGCAGCAAGCCGGTCTGGTTAGCCAGCTCAGAGCGCAGCATCCGCGATTTTTATTAATAACGTTTTTATTTATAGCGCAGTGCTTATTGAGTCATTGTGTTGTAAAAGCAGAAAAAGCCTTCATTGCTATGAAGGCTTTTTTTATGGCTAATTTTTATGGGAAAACGGCATCACCCTGCAATTTTGCATCAAACTAAATATACAGACTAAAAATATCCTTCATAGTGTATATACTCTGCTTTGATACCCAGCGGTTATTCATAAAATCGTTAAGCAGCCAGCTGCTTTGAATGTATAAATTGAGAAATAAAGTGTTGTCTGCATGGAGGTATGACGATGAGTACATTAATCCCGATTGGTATTAGTGCCTGTACACTGGGCGAAAAAGTACGGTTTGATGGCGGTCATAAACGGCTGGTTTTCGCGACTGATGATTTAAAGCCGTACGTGCGGTATTACCCCGTTTGCCCAGAGATGGCGATTGGTTTACCGAGCCCACGCCCCGCAATTCGGCTAATCCACGCCGAACAGGGCGTTCGGCTGGTAGGTAGCAGTCAGCACGATATTGATGTAACTGATGCGATGTTGACATTTGCACAGAATAAAGTGCCTGAGCTGAGTCATTTGTGCGGTTATATTGTTTGTGCCAAATCTCCCTCTTGCGGCATGGAGCGGGTGAAAGTGTATGATGCCGAAGGCAAAAATGCAGAAAAAAGTGGCATTGGTATGTTTACCCGTACGTTGATGGAAAAACTGCCGTGGTTGCCGGTAGAAGAAGACGGACGCTTAAACGATCCGGTGCTGCGCGAGAATTTCGTTACCCGTATTTTTGCCCTACATGATTACAATCAGCACTGTGCTGCGGGTATGACGCGCGGTAAGCTAGTCGCATTTCACAGCCGCTATAAATTGCTACTTTTGGCGCATAATCAGGCCGAATATCGTGCATTGGGTAAAATGATTGCCGATCTTGATGCCATGCCTTTTGATCAATTGTTGATTGAATACCGTAATAAACTGATGGCTGCACTCACCTACAGAGCCTCACGCCGTAATCACACCAATGTGCTGTATCATATTCAGGGCTACTTCACCGAGAAGCTCACTGAAAAACAACGTGCAGAGCTTTCCGGCTTGATTGAACGTTACCGCTTAGGCACACAGCCCTTGCTTGCACCCGTAACCTTGCTGCGCCATTACCTGCAAGAGCACCCTGATGAATATTTAGGGCAGCAAGTCTATTTTGATCCCTATCCTGAAGCTCTACTGCTTCGTTACGGCAGTTAATCTCTCTGAGTGGCAGCGAAATCAGCCTAACCGTATCGGTTTACAACCCGTTTTATCGATACGGTTCTCCTTATTAAATCATCTTTGCTTCTCAACGTTCTACCTATCAGTACATCTATACTTAATGAATATCATCAATAATATAGAATAGGATGATACCCCTGTATGAATCATTTGGTCTGGTTTAGGCATGATTTACGCGCACTCGATAACCGCGCACTTTCAGCCGCGTGTGCTGATCTGGAAGCACACGTTTTTGCACTGTTTATTGCCACCCCCAAGCAGTGGGTAGAGCATGCCATGTCACCGCGTCAGGCTGAGTTTATCCGGCAAAATGTTGAACAACTTGCCGAACAACTGACCACATTGAACATTCATTTTTTGTATCGTGAAGTTGGCTCTTTTGCTGATGTTCCGGCGGCACTGGCAACTGTGGTTACAGAGAACAGTATTGATGCACTGTTTTTTAACCGTCAATATGAGTGGAATGAGCAACAGCGTGATGCAGCAGTGATCAACGCGCTTACACCCAATGTACAGTGCCATGCGTTTGATGATCAGTTATTAACCATACCTGGAACGGTAAAAACTGCCTGTGGTGAGATGTTTAAAGTCTTTACCCCATTTCGCCGTGCTCTACTCGCGCAGCTTTTCTCTTGCGATACACAATGTTTACCGGCACCGGCCATACGTGTTGTATCTGAGGCGGATGCGCTGATTACTGATACCGTACAACCTTTTAGCTATCCGTGTGAAACCAATCCTTTTTTTCCGGCAGGAGAAAAGGCCGCACTACAGCGCTTACGTCTGTTTTGTCATCAACATGCGCCTGATTATCAGCAGTTGCGTGATATTCCCGCACTACCAGCAACCAGCCGTTTATCAGCCTATTTAAGTGCAGGCGTACTCTCAGCGCGTCAGTGTCTCAACCGGTTGCGATTGGCACATCCTGATGACTGGAGCAGAGAAGGGACGGGATGTTTTAGCTGGCTAAATGAGCTGATTTGGCGAGAGTTTTACCACCATTTGCTGGTGGCTTACCCGAAATTATGCCGTTATCAGCCGTTTATTATCTGGACTGATCATGTTCCATGGAGAGATGACACTACCTTATTAAACGCATGGCAACAGGGAAATACGGGCTATCCGATTGTTGACGCCGCTATGCGCCAACTCAATGCCACCGGCTGGATGCACAACCGTTTACGCATGATTACCGCCAGCTTTTTCACCAAAGATTTACGGCTTGATTGGCGTTTAGGTGAGCGTTATTTCATGCAACAGTTAATTGATGGCAACCTTGCTGCTAACAATGGTGGGTGGCAATGGTCTGCCTCTACCGGTACCGATTCCACACCTTATTTCCGTATTTTTAATCCGACCACACAAGGGCAGCGGTTTGATCCAGAAGGCCATTTTATCCGCGAGTGGCTGCCTGAACTAAGTAACGTACCGGATAAATTTATTCATACCCCGCACCTGTGGGCAGAGAAAACACAAACTGTACTGGAATATCCTTTACCAATTGTTGATCACACTCTGGCCCGTAAAGAGACATTGGCAGCGTTTGAGCAAGCAAAACTGTTTTCAAAAGCATGATCCATAAATAATTCAAGGTTTAACTCAAACGGTAAAATTTAACAAATTTACCGTTTTGCTCCGTATTTTGTTAAAAACTGAGCATGGTATGATGCAAACTTTCTACACTTCCTATCTGTAATAACAGCCCACTATGATGATGAAAAACACTGAATTAGAACGCCTACTCAACAGTGAACTTAGTGTCAACGCGATTCGCGATTACTGTCCCAACGGGTTACAAGTAGAAGGCCGCTCTGAAATCAAACGGATCATTACTGGCGTCACAGCTAGTCAGGCCTTGATTGATGCCGCGGTAGCTCAAGACGCTGATGCCATTCTCGTACACCATGGTTATTTCTGGAAAAATGAATCATCGGTTATCAAAGGCATGAAAAAACAGCGTTTAAAAACCTTACTGTTAAATGATATCAACCTATTAGCCTACCATTTGCCACTCGACGTACACCCCGTCTTAGGCAATAACGCGCAACTGGCCCAGCATCTTGGTATTGAGGTAAGCGGTGGATTAGAGCCTGATAACCGTTTTTCAGTTGCGCTACAGGGCCAATTTACCCTGCCGATAGCACCTGAACAACTTAATGAGCGGCTCACCCATGTATTGCAGCGTACACCGTTGCAGTGCAGCAGTGATAATGCACCGGCACTGATCCAACGCGTAGCCTGGTGTACTGGCGGTGGTCAGAGCTACATTGAACAGGCCGCAGAAGCGGGGGTAGATGCATTTATCACCGGTGAAGCTTCTGAGCAAACCATTCACGTGGCACGCGAAATGGGTATCCATTTTTTTGCAGCAGGCCACCATGCTACCGAGCGTTTTGGTGTAAAAGCCCTTGGTGAATGGCTGCACAGTGCATACGGTTTACAGGTTACATTTATTGATATTGAAAACCCCGTCTAGTTAAACAATAAATCAAGTAATTAGCGCCTAATTTTATTTTTTAGTATAGAGGAAGGCGCTACATAGTCTCTTTTTATATAAAGTCTTGTGCATACGGTCACTATAGTGAAATATTCAGTAAGTAGCATGCAGTAGTTCGCATGATTACTGTTGATCATTTATTTATTGCACGGTCATGTTGCGAAAAATATTGTCAGATAACGCACGCTTTCTGCATTTATCCCGCTTATTTTCAGGTGGGAATGTTGAACATGAAAATGATGTTTCGTGTTGTCTCAGAATATTGTTCGCAATCTTGTTACCCCATGATATTTTCCGATTAATCACCGAAAGTATCTGGGTAATGAATTGATAATGCAGTGAAATTAACGTTTATTTTACACTATACACGGATGAGGGCTTGCTCATGGATAAGTCGCAAGTATGTTTGGTTACTGGTGGTGCGGGTGGTATTGGGCGTGAGATTTGTCGTCGCATGGCGGTTGAGGGCTTTACCGTTATTGCAGGTTGCACCAGTCTTGAAGGTAGCAATGCGCGTGAATTTGCGCAGGAAATAGAGCAAAACAATCTCAATATTGTTTTACGTGCATTTGATGTCAGTGATTTTGATGTATGTCAGCGTACGATTTTGGATATCGAAGAGACCGTCGGCCAGATAGCTGTATTGGTTAATAATGCCGGTATCACGCGCGATGGCACTTTGCGTAAAATGAGCCGTAATCAATGGGATGAAGTGCTCTCCGTAAACCTAGACAGCGTATTTAACCTGTCACGTGCCGTTATTAATCCGATGCTTGAGCGTCAGTATGGCCGTATTATCAATATTTCATCGATTAACGGGCAAAAAGGGCAGTTTGGTCAGTGTAACTATGCAGCAGCAAAAGCAGCGATGTATGGTTTTAGCAAATCACTGGCACAAGAAACCGCATCAAAAGGGATCACCGTTAATTGCATCTCCCCTGGTTATATTGAAACAGACATGATCTTGGCCATTGATGAGCCAATTCGTGAAAGTATCCGCAAGCAAATTCCGGTACAGCGCTTTGGCCAGGCAAGTGAAGTTGCCCGTTCAGTGGCGTTCTTGGCAGCTCCTGAAGCGGGTTTTATTACCGGTGCAAATTTAGCCATGAACGGCGGCCAGTACATGGATTAACCTGCCACAATCAATGGCACACGTAAAATTGCAAAAATAGAAGTAAAGATAGAGATAAAATAAACAGAGTTCTAAAGTGATACCCAAAAGAAAAGCCTCAATGTAAATGCATTGAGGCTTTTTTCGGTCTGTTGCTTGAGGCGTTATTTCTGCAAAGCTGTTATTTTTTCATCACAGTTATATCGTTTAGAAACA
Source organism: Plesiomonas sp. (assembly GCF_051650925.1). Taxonomy (NCBI): domain Bacteria; kingdom Pseudomonadati; phylum Pseudomonadota; class Gammaproteobacteria; order Enterobacterales; family Enterobacteriaceae; genus Plesiomonas; species Plesiomonas sp. The sequence continues at coordinate 24,715 of NZ_JBOFRH010000409.1, read as the reverse complement.
GCTTTGCATTTATGAGCGTTATCACCACACTGCATTTGAGTACAATATCTATGCTATTCAGCTATTCAGCTATTCAGCTATTCAGCTATTCAGCTATTCAGCTATTCAGCTATTCACGTTCATGCATTGATTTAAACTCACGCTGCGCTTCACCGGTGTACAACTGGCGTGGACGGGCAATGCGTAATGCTCCCTCACTGTGCATCTCATTCCAATGAGCAATCCAACCTACAGTACGGGCAATAGCAAAAATCACCGTAAACATAGATGTTGGAATACCCATCGCTTTTAAAATAATGCCAGAATAGAAATCAACGTTCGGATACAGTTTTTTCTCAACGAAGTATGGGTCTGATAGTGCAATACGCTCAAGCTCCATGGCTACATCGAGTAGAGGATCACGGATATCCAACGTTTTTAGTACTTCATGACATGTATCACGCATAACAGTGGCGCGCGGATCGTAGTTTTTATACACACGATGACCAAAACCCATCAAGCGGAAAGGGTCATTCTTGTCTTTGGCTCTGGCAATAAACTCAGGAATGCGATCAACTGAGCCAATTTGCATCAGCATATTCAAACAGGCTTCGTTTGCCCCACCGTGAGCAGGCCCCCATAAAGAAGCGATACCCGCTGCGATACAAGCAAACGGATTTGCTCCTGAAGAGCCGGCTGTTCTAACGGTAGATGTTGAGGCATTTTGCTCGTGATCAGCATGTAAAATCAGGATTTTATCCATTGCACGGGCAAGTACCGGATTCACTTCATACTCTTCACACGGCGTTGCAAACATCATGTACAGGAAATTTGCCGCATAAGAGAGATCATTGCGTGGATAAATAAAAGGCTGACCAATAGAGTATTTGTAACACATTGCAGCCAGCGTTGGCATTTTGGATAACAAGCGGAACGCAGCAATAGCCCGGTGTTCATCATTGTTGATATCTAATGAATCATGATAAAACGCTGCCAACGCACCACTGACACCACACATCACCGCCATTGGGTGAGCATCACGACGGAACCCATGATAGAAGCTGGATAATTGCTCATGCACCATAGTATGGCGTTTTACAGTATGTAAAAAGTTCTCATACTGGGTTTTGGTTGGCGCTTCGCCGTATAGCAGAATGTAGCAAACTTCGAGATAGTCAGATTTGTTTGCTAACTGGTCAATCGGAAAACCGCGGTGCAGCAGCACCCCTAGATCGCCATCAATGTAGGTGATTTTCGATTCACATGCGGCAGTAGACATAAAACCGGGATCGAAAGTAAACAAGCCGCGCGTCCCTAGCGGGCGAACATCGACTACATCATTACCCAGCGTACCTTTGTAAACGGGTAAATCAATAGACTCATTGTCGCTCAATTGCAGAGTGACTTTTTGTTCTGCCATAACATTCTCCTTTGCTCTTATTTTTTGAATCCCGATGCAGAATCTAGCCTAAAAATAGAGTGACGTAGGGTGTATCGAATCATGTGGTACTACTGTGCCGCCGTTCACCCCAGCTAGTTTGAATTGCTCTTGCCAATGTTGCACAAGTTCACGAGTAGGAAAAGAGGTATCTGGTTGAACTTTGCACATTAGCAGCATTTTTGGTGCGTATTTTGTAACCGACCATGATGATACATGTCAATTTTGTTTGTTATATTTCATTTGATAATAAAACACGGTCTATGTCTCATAGTTTGTTTAAAACTTATTAACAACTCTTTTCTGGAATTGTAATGCCTTGTTGCGAAAAGTATACTGCGCACAGGTCTTCAAGCTAATGAAGATGTTACCGAACTGTAAATTAAGTTTGTTTTATGCGTATGATTGCCCGTGCTACAAAGCCGACACGTCGTCTATAAATGCCGTCATGTCGTTGCTTACGTTGTTATAGCGTTACATAACTTTATAACAACATAATCAGGCAGTGATACAGAGCAATACTGAGGCAGACGGTTCAGCCGGTAATGTTGAGTAGCATGAAGGTTAATAAGGAAAACAAACCGAGCTCACAATGGAGCGGCATGGGCAGAACCGTGAATAAGCAAAGACCTGTTAATCTCGATCTGAAAACGATCAGCTTCCCGATTACCGCAATCGCCTCTATTCTTCATCGGGTCAGCGGTGTTATTACCTTCATCTCTCTTGGCATACTTCTGTGGTTGCTCTCGCTTTCGCTCTCGTCTGAGCTGGGTTTTGAGAGTGCCCGCGCTATTACCGACTCTTTTTTCGTCAAACTGATTTTGTGGGGCATGCTAACTGCACTGGCTTACCATGTGGTCGGTGGTATTCGCCATTTACTGGCTGATATGGGATATGGCGAAGAGAGCCTTGTTGCTGCCAGCCGTACTGCAAAAATCGCTTTTATTATCACCGCCGTTTTATCACTGTTGGCAGGAGTATTGGTATGGTAACGAATGCAACCGCGTTTGGCCGCAGTGGAGTACATGACTGGCTGTTATTGCGCGCTACTGCAATTATCATGACGCTGTACATCCTGTATTTGCTGGGTTTTATCGTCTCTGCACCAGAGATTACCTACGGTATCTGGAAAGGCTTTTTCTCGTTCGGTGTCACGCAGGTTTTTACACTCTTGGCCGTGCTATCGGTACTGGTACATGCATGGATTGGTCTATGGCAAGTGCTGACTGATTACATCAAACCTCTGGCGTTACGCTTAACACTGCAATTTGCTGTAGTGATTGTTCTGTTGGTTTATGTCATTGCAACTGCTGTTATTGTGTGGGGTGTTTAAGTGAAGATTGCAACGAAACAATTTGATGCTGTCGTGATCGGTGCAGGTGGAGCGGGCATGCGTGCTGCGCTACAAATCTCACAGTCAGGCCTAACCTGTGCGTTGATTTCTAAAGTTTTTCCAACGCGTTCACACACGGTTTCTGCACAAGGCGGAATTACAGTTGCACTGGGTAATGCCCATGAAGACAACTGGGAATGGCACATGTATGACACCGTTAAAGGGTCTGATTACATTGGTGACCAAGATGCTATTGAATACATGTGTAAAACTGGCCCAGAAGCTATTTTAGAGCTGGAAAATATGGGTTTACCATTTTCCCGTTTTGATAATGGTCGGGTTTATCAGCGCCCATTTGGTGGCCAATCACGCAACTTTGGTGGTGAGCAAGCCGCTCGTACGGCGGCAGCCGCAGATCGTACAGGCCATGCCTTGTTGCACACGCTGTATCAGCAGAATATAAAAAATAAAACCACAATTTTCTCTGAATGGTATGCCCTTGATCTGGTTAAAAACCAAGATGGTGTGATTTTAGGATGTACTGCAATTTGCCTTGAAACAGGTGAAACCGTCTATTTCAAAGCCAAGGCAACCGTACTTGCAACCGGTGGTGCTGGGCGGATTTTTGCCTCTACAACCAATGCACATATCAATACCGGAGATGGCGTTGGCATGGCTGTACGTGCAGGCGTTCCTCTTCAAGATATGGAAATGTGGCAATTCCACCCAACAGGTATTGCTGGTGCCGGAGTCTTAGTCACAGAAGGCTGCCGCGGAGAGGGCGGTTATCTGTTAAACAAAGATGGCGAACGCTTTATGGAGCGTTACGCACCGAATGCCAAAGATCTGGCTGGGCGTGATGTAGTTGCTCGCTCAATGATGATTGAGATTCGCGAAGGCCGTGGCTGCGAAGGCCCGTGGGGGCCGCATATTAAATTGAAGCTCGATCATCTGGGTAAAGAGGTGCTCGAGTCACGCTTACCGGGTATTTGTGAACTTTCACGCACCTTTGCGCATGTTGATCCGGTTCATGAGCCTGTACCGGTTATCCCAACCTGTCACTATATGATGGGGGGAATTCCAACACAGGTCAGCGGGCAGGCGTTAGGCCAACATGCTGATGGCACTGACTATGATATTCAAGGTTTGTTTGCTGTCGGTGAAATAGCCTGTGTATCGGTACATGGCGCTAACCGTTTGGGCGGAAACTCCCTGCTAGATCTTGTGGTTTTTGGCCGAGCTACCGGGTTACACCTTGGTGAGACTCTAGCGGCGGCTGCCGAAGCACGCGAAGCTAGCGAGTCTGATATTGAAGCCTCCTTGAGCCGAGTTAATCGCTGGAATAATACCCGCCAAGGCGAAGATCCTGTTCAGATTCGTAAAGACCTGCAAAGCTGTATGCAACGTAATTTCTCGGTATTCCGTGAGGGCGATGCGATGGCCGAGGGGCTAGCAGAGTTAAAAACCATCCGTGAACGTCTACAATCTGCACGGCTAGATGATACATCGCCTGACTTTAATACCCAGCGAGTAGAGTGTTTAGAGCTAGATAACCTGATGGATACGGCTTATGCCACCGCAGTAGCGGCAAACTTCCGTACAGAAAGCCGGGGGGCACATAGCCGCTTTGATTTTCCTGACAGAGATGACAGCCAGTGGCTATGCCATACCCTGTACAACCCTGTCACTGATACGATGAGTCGCCGTCAGGTCAACATGGAACCGCATTTACGTCCGGCATTTCCACCAAAAGCGCGTACTTATTAAGTCAGGGATAAGGAATTTACTGAATGAACGTTCATTTTTCAGTGTATCGCTATAATCCAGAAACAGATAATGCGCCTTATATGCAGGATCTGACCCTTGAGACAGAAGAGGGGCGCGATATGATGGTACTCGATGCGCTTATTAAGTTAAAAGAGAGCGATCCGACACTGTCATTCCGTCGCTCTTGCCGTGAGGGTGTGTGTGGTTCTGATGGCATCAACATGAATGGTAAAAACGGGTTGGCCTGTATTACACCGCTGTCGGCATTAACGGGATCTTCGCAGGGTAAAGTAGTGATACGCCCTCTGCCAGGATTACCCGTAGTGCGTGATCTGATTGTTGATATGACTCAGTTCTATACACAGTATGAAAAAATCAAACCGTATCTGATTAATGATGGCAAGCAACCGCCAGAGCGTGAATTTATTCAGATGCCTGAAGAGCGTGAACATCTTGACGGGCTGTATGAGTGTATTTTATGCGCTTGCTGCTCTACATCCTGCCCGTCATTTTGGTGGAATCCGGATAAATTTGTCGGCCCTGCAGGGTTGTTAGCTGCGTACCGTTTTCTGATTGATAGCCGAGATACCGCCACATCGGAACGTTTATCTGAATTAGATGATGCTTTTAGTGTTTTCCGCTGCCATGGCATTATGAATTGCGTTAATGTTTGCCCTAAGGGGTTGAATCCGACAAAAGCTATCGGGCATATTAAATCGATGCTTCTGAGCCGAGCGGTCTAATTGTTCACTTTTTGAATAATTTGTGGCTGAGTTCTGACATTTCACACCCTATTAACGGTATGTTAATGGGGTGTAGAGCAGATACAGCAGCGCGGTGTGAAACACTGATATAAAACACGTTGTAATGCGTGATTAGAACGATTAAAGCAATAGTTACATCAAGTAACAGGTACAAACCATAATCAGAATGTTCGGTTTTCCCACCCGAACAGAAGCCACGGCAAAAACAACAAATAATATAAAAGGGATTAAGATGGAAAACGGAGCCATTCAAGACTGGTTAGAATCATCACCTCTGGCCGGAGCTAATCAAACCTATGTTGAGCAGCTCTATGAGGACTACCTGACTGACCCTACAAGTGTAGACGATAATTGGCGTGCGGTATTTGACCGTTTACCAACGGTCAATATTACACCTGAGCAGCCTCACTCACGGGTAAGGGATTACTTTCGTCGTTTAGCACAAGACTCCTCGCGTTATAGCGGTTGTGCGGTGACTGATCCTGAAGCTGATGCAAAACAAGTCCGCGTATTGCAGTTGATTAATGCGTTCCGTTTTCGCGGACACCAGCAGGCAAATTTAGATCCGCTCGGTTTGTGGAAACAAGATCCGGTTGCTGATCTTAACCCCGACTTCCACACGCTAAATGCAGAGGATTTCTCGACAAGTTTTAATGTCGGCTCATTTGCGTGCGGACAAGATACCTTGCAACTATCGGCGCTTTATCAAGCGCTGAAAGATACCTACTGCGGGCCGATTGGCGCGGAGTACATGCACATCACTAATACTGAAGAGAAGCGTTGGATTCAGCAACGTTTAGAGTCAGTGCAGGGTAAACCAGAATTTACGCCACTTGAGCAGCAGATGTTTTTGGCTGAGCTGACAGCGGCTGAAGGGTTAGAACGTTATATCGGTGCTCGCTTCCCAGGTGCAAAGCGTTTTTCTCTGGAAGGCGGCGATGCGATGATCCCGATGGTTAAAGAGCTGATTCGTGGCGCGGCAAAACACGGTACCCGTGAAATTGTTATGGGTATGGCACACCGCGGCCGTTTGAATATGTTGGTTAACGTTCTGGGTAAAAAACCGGCGGATTTGTTCGATGCATTTGCTGGTAAGCATGATGAAGGCTGGGGAACCGGTGATGTGAAATATCATCAAGGTTTCTCTTCTGACTTTGCAACCGAGCAAGGTGCTGTACATTTAGCGTTGGCATTTAACCCCTCTCACCTTGAAATTGTTAACCCCGTGGTGGTGGGTTCAGTTCGCGCCAGACAAGATCGTTTAGGGGATACAGAGGGCAGCACGGTATTGCCGATCACCATTCATGGTGACTCCGCCATTGCGGGGCAAGGGGTAGTGCAAGAGACATTTAATATGTCTCAGGCGCGGGGTTATAAAGCGGGTGGTACGATCCGCTTGGTGATTAACAATCAGGTCGGCTTTACCACATCAAACCCGAAAGATACGCGCTCAACACAGTACTGTACTGATATCGCGAAAATGGTGCAGGCACCTATTTTCCATGTCAATGCCGATGATCCTGAAGCGGTTGCGTTTGTCGCCCGTTTAGCACTTGATTACCGTTTTGAATTTAAACGTGATGTGGTGATTGATTTAGTCTGCTATCGCCGTCACGGGCATAACGAAGCTGATGAGCCAAATGCAACTCAGCCTCTGATGTATCAAAAGATTAAAAAGCATCCTACACCACGTAAAATCTATGCTGATCGTTTGATTGAGAAAGGCATTATTTTGCAGGAAGATGCAACTGAAATGGTCAATGGCTATCGTGATGCGCTTGATAAGGGAGACTGTGTTGTTCCTGAATGGCGTCCGATGCAGATGCATTCGGTTGACTGGGCACCTTATTTGGGGCACGACTGGAATATTGAGTATCAGTCTACGGTTGATCTGACCCGTTTGCAGGAGCTCGGTCGCCGAGTTTGCCAATATCCTGAAAACCATGTGCTGCACCCGCGTGTTGAAAAAATTTATGCTGATCGCAAAGAGATGACCGAAGGCAATCGTCTGCTTGATTGGGGCTTTGCTGAAACACTGGCATATGCCACTTTGCTGGATGAATCCGTTGATGTGCGTTTATCTGGTCAAGATGCCGGTCGCGGAACGTTTTTCCACCGTCATGCTGTCTTACATAACCAAAATGATGCCAGTGTGTATGTTCCGTTATCGAATATTCATCATGGTCAGGGGCAATTTGAAGTTTGGGATTCTGTACTCTCTGAGGCTGCAGTGCTGGCATTTGAGTACGGCTATGCGACCGCAGAACCAAGCTCTTTGGTTATTTGGGAAGCGCAGTTTGGTGATTTTGCTAACGGTGCACAGGTGGTTATTGACCAATTTATCAGCTCAGGTGAGCAAAAGTGGGGCCGCATGTGTGGCGTCACCTTGTTATTGCCGCATGGCTATGAAGGTCAAGGCCCTGAGCACTCCTCAGCCCGTTTAGAACGTTATTTACAATTGTGCGCTGAACAAAATATGCAGGTTTGTGTGCCTTCAACTCCGGCACAGGTTTACCACATGCTGCGCCGTCAATCTGTACGCCCGATGCGTCGTCCGCTCGTGGTTATGTCACCGAAATCGTTATTGCGTCATCCGCTTGCTGTTTCAAGTTTAGAAGAGCTCGCTCATGGTGCATTCCTTCCGGCTATTGGTGAAATTGATGCACTTGATCCGAAAGGGGTCACGCGCGTTGTATTGTGTTCAGGCAAGGTGTATTACGACCTGTTAGAACAACGCCGTAAGAATGGGCAGACTGATGTTGCCATTATGCGGATAGAGCAGCTATACCCTTTCCCTTACGATACTGTGCGTGAACTATTACAACCTTATGCGCATGTGACCGATTATGTGTGGTGTCAGGAAGAGCCGTTAAATCAAGGCGCTTGGTATTGTAGCCAACATAATTTCCGTCAGGTGATCCCTGCCGATGCGACATTGGCGTACGCAGGGCGTCCGGCATCAGCATCACCGGCTGTCGGGTATATGTCTTTGCACACGAAACAACAAAAAGATCTAGTAGAAGATGCCTTGCGCACGGAATAAGAACGTATAACGAAGGATGTTAGATATGAGCAGTATTGATATTTTAGTTCCCGATTTGCCCGAGTCTGTGGCAGATGCCACGATTGCTACCTGGCGTAAAAAACCGGGTGATAGTGTAGAGCGCGATGAAGTTTTAGTTGAAATTGAAACTGATAAAGTGGTGCTAGAAGTTCCCGCAACAGAGAACGGTGTGCTTGATAGCGTGTTAGAAGATGAGGGCGCAACGGTGATTGGCCGTCAACTGATTGGCCGCGTTCGCCCGATTGCTGTGGCAGGTGAGCCAACGTCGGCAAAAGTGTCTGAGCCAGAGTCGACACCGGCACAACGCCATACTGCAGGATTGTCTGAAGAGTCTTCTGATGCATTAAGCCCTGCTGTACGCCGTTTAGTATCAGAGCACAATATTGATCCGGCACAGATCAAAGGTTCAGGGGTGGGTGGTCGCATCACTCGTGAAGATGTCGAGAAATTTGTACAAGATATGCGTAGCTTAAAAGCTACGCCGGCGGTAAGTGCGGTTAGCAATACCAAACCGGTATCTACACCTGTATCTGCTCCTACACCTTTAGCGCATCGCAGTGAAAAACGCGTACCGATGACACGCTTGCGTAAGCGTATTGCTGAGCGTTTGTTAGAGGCGAAAAATACAACGGCAATGTTAACAACGTTTAACGAAGTTAACATGAAACCTATCATGGATTTGCGTAAGCAATACGGCGATGTGTTTGAAAAGCGTCATGGTGTCCGTTTGGGCTTTATGTCTTTCTATGTGAAAGCCGTGGTTGAAGCGTTAAAACGCTTCCCTGAAATTAATGCCTCTATTGATGGTGATGATGTTGTTTATCATAACTATTTTGATATTAGCATGGCCGTTTCTACACCACGTGGATTGGTGACACCGGTGCTGCGTGACGGTGATGTACTCAGTCTGGCGGATATTGAAAAAAGCATTAAAGCGCTGGCAGAAAAAGGGCGCGACGGTAAATTAACGGTTGAAGACCTTACCGGTGGTAATTTCACCATTACCAATGGTGGCGTGTTTGGCTCATTAATGTCGACTCCGATTATTAACCCACCACAAAGTGCAATTCTTGGTATGCATGCGATCAAAGACCGCCCAATGGCGGTAAATGGTCAGGTGCAGATTTTACCAATGATGTATCTGGCACTCTCTTATGATCACCGCTTAATTGATGGCCGTGAATCGGTCAGCTTCTTGGTGACAGTAAAAGATCTGCTTGAAGACCCAACCCGACTTTTACTCGATATTTAATCAGAGTAATAAGGCCCGGCAGTCGAAAAAGACCGGGCTATTTCAAGCAATGACACCCAGGAATAGATCATTAACACGGATAGAACATCATGAATTTGCATGAATATCAGGGTAAACAGTTGTTCGCACAGTATGGCCTACCAGTATCGGAAGGTTATGCGTGCCGTTCTCAGCAGGAAGCTATTGATGCTGCCGATAAAATTGGTGGAGATTGCTGGGTTGTAAAATGTCAGGTACATGCAGGTGGCCGTGGTAAAGCGGGCGGTGTGAAACTGGCAAAATCAAAAGATGAAATTCGCGCGTTTGCCGATCAGTGGCTGGGTAAAAATTTAGTTACTTATCAGACTGATGCTAAAGGTCAGCCAGTCAATACCATTTTAGTTGAGAGCTGTACTGATATAGCTAAAGAGCTGTATTTAGGCGCGGTGGTCGATCGTGCTACGCGTCGGGTGGTGTTTATGGCATCAACCGAAGGCGGTGTGGATATTGAGACGGTTGCTGCAAAAACACCTGAGCTTATCCACAAAGCCGCACTTGATCCTATTTGTGGGCCTCAGCCGTATCAGGGCCGTGAGCTTGCGTTTAAATTAGGCTTAACCGGTGAGCAAATCCGTCAGTTTACCCATATTTTTATGGGGCTAGGTAAGCTGTTTATCGAAAGTGACTTGGCTCTGCTCGAGGTGAACCCACTGGTGATCACTACCGCCGGGAATTTACACTGCCTTGATGCAAAAATTGTAGTCGACTCCAATGCGTTGTATCGCCAACCGGCACTGCGTGCAATGCAAGATCCGTCACAAGAAGATCAGCGTGAAGCACATGCTGCGCAGTGGGAAATCAACTATGTTGCACTTGAGGGCAATATAGGTTGTATGGTTAATGGCGCAGGTTTGGCGATGGGCACCATGGATATCGTCAAACTGCATGGCGGTGCACCGGCTAACTTCTTGGATGTTGGCGGTGGTGCAACGAAAGAGCGTGTGACTGAGGCTTTTAAAATCATCTTATCTGATGAGAATGTGAAAGCGGTACTGGTCAATATTTTTGGCGGAATAGTGCGCTGTGATCTGATTGCTGACGGTATTATTGGTGCTGTGGAAGAAGTCGGTGTCAGTATTCCGGTAGTTGTGCGTTTAGAAGGTAATAATGCGGAGTTAGGTGCGAAAAAACTGGCAGACAGTGGATTAAATATCATTGCTGCAACCAGTTTGACCGATGCTGCTCAGCAAGTTGTTCATGCTGCGGAGGGTAAATAATGTCTATTCTGATTGATAAGAATACCAAGGTTATTTGCCAAGGTTTTACTGGCGGGCAGGGCACGTTTCACTCTGAACAGGCGCTGGCATACGGCACACGTTTAGTCGGTGGTGTTTCACCGGGTAAAGGGGGTTCGTATCACTTAGATTTACCGGTATTTAATACCGTGCGTGATGCAGTCGAAGTGACCGGTGCTACCGCATCAGTGATTTATGTTCCCGCACCATTTTGTAAAGATGCCATTTTAGAAGCTATTGATGCTGGTATTGAACTGATTGTTTGTATCACTGAAGGTATTCCAACGCTGGATATGTTGCAGGTTAAAGTACGCCTTGAGCAGAGCGGTGTGCGGATGATCGGCCCTAACTGTCCAGGTGTGATTACACCGGGTGAGTGTAAGATTGGGATTATGCCTGGCCATATTCATCTTCCAGGACGTGTGGGCATTGTTTCTCGCTCTGGTACGCTGACTTATGAAGCGGTGAAACAGACGACGGATGAAGGTTTTGGTCAGTCTACCTGTGTAGGTATTGGTGGTGATCCGATCCCTGGTTCTACATTTATTGATATTTTGCGCCTGTTCCAAGATGATCCCAAAACAGAAGCTATTGTGATGATTGGTGAAATCGGTGGCAGTGCAGAGGAAGAAGCGGCTGCCTTTATTAAGGCGAATGTGACCAAGCCTGTCGTGTCTTATATTGCCGGTGTTACTGCACCAAAAGGTAAACGAATGGGGCATGCGGGGGCGATTATCTCTGGCGGAAAAGGAACGGCAGATGAGAAATTTGCAGCGCTTGAAGATGCTGGCGTTAAAACGGTACGTTCATTAGCCGATATCGGTGCTGCATTGCGTGAAGTTACCGGTTGGTAAGCGCGGAATGAAGCTTGCTCGGTCATGAGATTTAAGCGTACAGTGACTGAGTGAAGTGATTTCCCAAATATGTACCCATAAAAACGCCTCTTTGAAGAGGCGTTTTTTGTTTTATGCTTTTTGTGTTTTACATAAGCTGAGTATAAACAACGCTGCAGAGCAGATAACAACCGAAGGCCCTGCGGGTGTGTCATATTCCCATGAGAGCAGTAAACCACCGGTAACGGATAACATACCAAATAATGTGGCAAAACCGGCCATTTGTTCTGGTGTGCGTGAGAACCGGCGTGCTGTTGCGGCGGGGATAATCAATAACGAGGTGATTATCAGAGCGCCAACAAACTTCATGGCTAATCCGATAGTAATTGCGGTTGTCAGCATCAGTAACAGCCGCATTTTATTTAGGTTAATACCATCAACATAGGCCAGTTCCGGGTTAATGGTGACAGAAAGCAGAGCATCCCATTGCCAGCGAAGTACCGCAAGTACAGTCAGTGAACCAATACAGATCCAGCTGATATCTCCCCACGTGATGGCGAGCAGATCGCCAAACAGATAGGCCATTAAATCAACACGAACATCGCTCATCAGGCTGACGGTCACAAGACCTAACGATAAGCTACTGTGTGCCAAAATGCCCAGCAGGGTATCAATGGCGAGATAAGGTTTACGTTCTAGCCAAACAAGACCAGCACCTAATACTACTGTAAGCCCTAAAATCGTAAAGTAGGGGTTTACATCCAGCAGAAATCCAAGTGCAACGCCTAATAATGAAGCGTGTGCCAGCGTATCACCAAAATAGGCCATCCTGCGCCAAACCACAAAAGAGCCCAATGGGCCAGTTGCCAGCGTTAACAGCATTCCGGCCAGCCAGCCGGGGAGCAAAATCTCAATCATGCTTAGCTCCTTTGGTGATGGAGTGAATCACACAACCATTTAGGCCATGCGCATGATCATGATGATGTTGGTATACCGCTAATTTCTTTGGCAATTGCCCACCAAACATAGATAAAAATTCGGGATGATGTGAAATATGCTCGGGCGTGCCTGAGCAGCAAATATGCTGGTTAATACAGAGCACTTCATCGGTTTTTGCCATCACTAAATGCAGATCATGCGAAACCATCAGTACACCGCAGTGGAGAGTATCGCGTAGTACAGTGATGAGATCATACAGTGCCATCTGACCATTAACATCAACACCCTGCATTGGTTCATCAAGAACTAAAATATCCGGCTGGTTGATGAGCGCACGAGCTAGCAAAACCCGCTGTGTTTCACCACCTGAAAGTTTTTGCATAGGCTGATCAAGTAAATGGAGCGCTTTTACCTGTGAAAGTGCAGTTGAGATCTCACTGAGATGGCCATTTTTTTTCAATGAGAGAAAGCGTTTTACCGTTAGTGGTAGCGTGGTATCAAGGTGTAATTTTTGCGGAACGTAGCCAATTTTTAATCCTTTTTTACGGATAATTTGGCCTGCTGTTGGGGTAATTAAGCCTAAAACTGTACGGACCAGTGTTGATTTTCCAGCACCATTTGGCCCCAATAGCGTAATGATTTTCTGCTTATGGATAGACAGTGAAATGTTATTAAGTACTGTTTTATCACCAAAAGTAACATTGATATTTTTCAGTTCAATCAATGCTGAGGGCGATCCATCAGTATCCGGTGTAGCTGAATGAAATAGAGTTGATTGCGACATAATGGGCGTTGGGCCAGTGCTCCTGAAAAAGGATGCATAAAAGATGATTCATCTTTAAAAGATGTAATGTTATATTATAACACTATCGTTCTAGGTCTAGCAGAGATTTTTGTATGATTAAGCGTATTTGTCTACTGAGTTTGTTTGTTCTACCCACTTTTAATGCGTCAGCGTACGTACTGACTTCAGTAAAGCCCTTGGGTTTTATTGCGTCAGCGATTGCTGATGGAGTAACAACTACAGAAGTGTTATTGCCAAATGGCGCTTCACCACATGATTATGCGCTACGCCCTTCAGATATTAAGCGTATTCAGGGATCTGATTTGGTGGTGTGGGTTGGTAATGAAATGGAACCTTTTTTAGTGAAGCCCCTCGCGGAAAAAGATCTTTCACAACAAATTCAGGTAAAAACATTGTCGTCAGTCATACCACTTTTACATGATGATGACGATAATAAGACAGCAGCAAAAGAAGGCGTCACAGAGCACAGCCATACCGATCATGATCATGCTAGTCAGACGCCCGCAGATCATCATGAGGATGACTTACATCACGCACATGAACATCATGAGCATGAAGCTCAAAAAACAGTGGCAGAGCACGCTACTCATACTGGAGTGAGCACTGAAAAAACAGAGCAAACCGCACCGATTACAAGTGCAGTTAGCCATGATGGGCACAACCATGGCTCAGTTGATTTACATGTCTGGATGTCACCTTCGATTGCTTTACATACAGCCGTTGCAATTCATAAACATTTATTGGAACTTTTTCCAGAACAAAAAGACAAATTAGATGCCAATCTTCAAGATTTTAAAATGCAAATTGCGCATTTACCTGAAAAAGTTGGTAGCATACTCCGCCCTGTACAAAATAATGCGTATATTGTGTTTCATGACGGGTATGGGTACTTTGAGTCTTTTGCCGGTTTACATAACGTTGGGCACTTCACGGTTAATCCTGAGGTAGCGCCTGGAGCTAGAACGTTAAAGGAAATTAAGCAGAAAATTCAGCAGCAAAACGTGACTTGTGTATTTACTGAACCTCAGTTTAGGCCTTCGGTGGTTAATGCTGTAACACGGGGTACATCGGTTAATATTGGCACGCTTGATCCTCTCGGTGAGAAGGTTTCTCTCGGCAAGGACAGCTATATTCAGTTTCTTGAGCAGCTCTCTCGACAATACGCTAGCTGCTTGGGGAAATAAAAAAATTGAGGTAACAAAGTGCAAGAATTTGTCAGGTCTGTCTCACTAGCTCTCAACAGCCTGCCACGATTACATAAAATGCTTTTAGGGATGCTCACGGTGCTGACGTTAACGGTCGCAGCGTGGAATCCTGTATTGCATCATAGTGCGCCGTTGACGCGAGAAGTACCGCTGGATGATATTGAGACACAGCGGGCATTACAGCCGGAAGCCAGTGAACCGTTAGATCAGGTCATGCCGAATGATGCACCTGAGCTTGAACCAGAAAAAGACGATCTGGATCAGAAAATGGAAGAGGCGGTACACGAGCATACGGTTGAGAGTGGTGAAACTCTCGGCAGTATTTTGACGCAATACGGCATTGATATGTCGGATATTCATGCACTGACCAAAAGTAACCCTGAAGTGCAAAAACTGGGAATTGGTCAAGAGTTATCATGGAAGTTGAGTGATGACGGTGGTTTACAGCAGCTAAGTTGGGTTGTTAATAACCGTGATACTCGTGTCTATGATCGTAATGCAAACGGAACCTATAAGCGCACTGTACAGACAATGCAGGGGGCATGGCAAAATGACCGTGTTGCCGGTACGGTCAATGGTAGCTTTGTGGCCAGTGCAAAAGCTGCTGGTTTATCTACTCGCGAAATTCAACAGGTAACAAAAGCACTACAGTGGCAGGTTGATTTTCGTAAGCTCAAAAAAGGCGATAAATTCAGTGTGCTGATGTCGCGCGAGTTTCTTGATGGAAAAGTGACCGGTTCAGGTGAAGTAAAAGCGGTACGTTTGAATACAGCGGGTAAAGATTATTACGCAATTCAGGCAGAAGATGGCCGTTTCTATAATCGTGAGGGTTCTGGTTTAGCGAAAGGTTTCTTACGTTTACCGACGTTAAAACAGTTCCGTATTTCATCTAACTTTAATCCGCGTCGTTTGCATCCGGTGACTAAACGTATTGCACCGCATAACGGTGTTGATTTTGCCGCACCAATTGGAACACCAGTATTATCTATCGGTGACGGTGAAGTCGTGAAAGCTGGTTATCACCCTTATGCCGGTAATTACGTTGTTATCCGTTTGGGTCGCCAGTATCAAACGCGTTTTTTGCACTTGAGCAAACTGTTGGTTAAGCAGGGGCAGAAAGTGAAAAAAGGTGATCGAGTTGCGCTATCTGGTAATACGGGACGTTCGACTGGGCCACATCTTCACTATGAATTTTTGCTTAATGGCCGTGCGGTTGACCCGTTAAAAGTAAAACTGCCAATGTCTGATGGCCTTGCTGGTAAAGATCGCCGCTCGTTCTTGGCAAGAACAAAAGAGTTTTTACCGCAGTTAACGCTCGATTAAGAGTATATCTCTTCCTGCCGGTTATGTTCTCAACGGGCAGGAACAAAAAAAAGCAGTGCAATGAATAATTGCGCTGCTTTTTTTATGTCGGATACCTGACTTTCTGCGTCTTCAGCCTGTTATTGGCTGCGTGCGATGAGCAGAGTGTAAGCCGGTTTACCTGCGTTACTTAAGATCGTGTTGGGTTGGGTCTTGGCGGCAATCGCCATCAGCACAGTGGCCATACATATACAGGCTGTGGTTGGTTAACCGGATCCCGTAACGGCTAGCAATTTCTTTTTGGCGTTGCTCAATGACGTCATCACTAAACTCAATCACTTTACCGCAATCTAAACAGATTAAGTGATCGTGATGGTGTTGTTGCGTTAGCTCAAAAACAGATTTTCCACCTTCAAAATTATGTCGGCTGACAATACCTGCATCATCAAACTGGTTGAGAACCCGATAAACTGTTGCTAAACCAATCTCTTCACCCACATCAATTAGCTTTTTATACAAGTCTTCGGCACTGATGTGTTGGCAATTGCCTGTTTGCAACAATTCAAGAATTTTAAGGCGCGGTAAAGTAACTTTAAGCCCCGCTTTTTTTAGCGCAGTGTTGTTGTCTGTCATATATCCAGCGTTCCTGATTTTTATAGTCGAGGCAGAGGTAATCCATGCCGGAGTAAAAATGATCTTGTTAGGTATTATAAGAGTTGCGTGATCAACTTAAAACCGTTAAATCTGCCTTGCTTTGTCTAAATCAGAGTATACCGTGTGTTGGTATGCTTGTGGCGAGCATAGGTTACAGTACAAACCGAGAGTTGTTTCACGCCAGTCTTATCTCTGTTATATCACGCATAGCTGATTTGTTTGCTGTTGTTATGTGTGTGAGCTGCCGCTACTCATCATAAGAAGGTTAGTGTTAGGCTGTGTTTTTGCCTATAAGGGGATGTAGGGATGATTCGTTTTGCGGTGATTGGCACAAACTGGATTAGCCATAAATTTTGTCAGGCAGCGCACAGCAGTGGCCGACTACAGCTTAGTGCGGTCTATTCACGTGAGTTAATAACCGCACAAGCATTTGCTGAAGAATACAGTACACCTTGTAACTTTTATACGGATATTGCAGCTATGGCCGCCGATCCGGAACTGGATGCGGTGTATATTGCTAGCCCGAATGCATTGCATTATCCACAAGCTGCTCTGTTTTTGCAGCATGGTAAACATGTCATATCAGAAAAACCACTGGCGTCAAATAGCGGGGAGGTCGAATCACTGATAGCGATTGCCCAGCAAAATAATGTGGTGTTATTTGAAGCTCTCAAAACGCGTTATAACCCAAATTTTATGGCTATTGAGCAGGCGTTGCCACAGTTGGGTACGCTTCGTAAAGTGCACTTTACCTATTGTCAGTTCTCTTCACGTTACCCGCGTTATCTTGCTGGTGAGAACCCGAATACGTTTAATCCTGAGTTATCAAATGGCTCACTGGTGGATATTGGTATTTATCCGCTGGGTGTGGCGTTAAATTTGTTTGGTGAACCCAATAAGGTCATGGCTACCGGAACACTGCTGGCTTCTGGCGCTGATGCGCATGGCTCGTTGTTGATGCAGTACCCTGATTTTGATGTTGTTATCAGCCATTCCAAAGTGAGTGATGGTGTCGTAGCGAGTGAGATTCAGGGGGAGCTGGGTACGCTGGTTATTTCACATATCTCTGAGTGTGATACGGTGCATTTTTATCCCCGTAACGGCGATATGCAGGATTTAACCCGTGAACAGGCAGAGAATACCATGTTGTATGAGGTGCAGGTGTTTGCCGATTTGATTGAACGTGGAGATGTCAATCACGCGGAGCTAGCGCGAAGCCGCTTAATCAGCAAAGTGCTGACGGAGGCAAGAATGCAGATTGGAGTCACTTATCCGGCTGATTTGAATCAGTTATAGGGCTCAGTTGGCACGCTATATTATGAATTAAGCGGGAAGCGCTCACGCTGATGAGCGCGTTCCCGCAATACACGTTGTGTATTGGTGTAAAATCTACTGATTAATGAACAAACCAGCGTTTCACGGTTTGAGTCAGTACCATATACCCGCTGAGGATGAGCAATAGCCACGGGAAGTAGCTTAAAGGAAGCGCTTCAAGCTGTAAGTACGGTGCCAACGGTGAAAAGACCAGCCCGATACCCACAACGACAACAACCATTGTCATTACCATTAAAATCCACGATGGCCGGCTTTGTAGGAATGGGATCTTACGGGTACGGATCATATGCACAATCAATGTTTGTGATAACAACCCTTCGACAAACCAGCCAGACTGGAACAGAGTTTGTGCACCCACGTTATCGGCTTTGAACACATACCACATCAGACAATAGGTCAAAACATCAAAGATAGAGCTGATTGGGCCGAAAAATAGCATAAACTTGCCGAGTTCATCTGTATTCCAGCGTTGCGGAGTTGTCAGCTGATCGTCATCGACATTATCAAATGGAATGGCCACTTGTGAGATATCGTATAGCAGATTTTGGATCAGTAAATGAATGGGTAGCATCGGTAAAAAGGGCAGAAATGCACTGGCAATCAGTACACTAAAAACATTACCAAAATTCGAGCTGGCTGTGATTTTAATGTACTTCAGCATGTTGGCAAACGTTTTGCGCCCTTCAAGAACCCCCTGTTCGAGTACCATCAAGCTTTTTTCCAGCAAAATAATATCAGCCGCTTCTTTGGCAATATCAACCGCTGAATCAACCGAAATACCAATATCAGCAGCGCGCAGTGCAGGGGCATCATTAATGCCATCGCCCATAAAACCAACCACATGGCCCTCTGCGCGCAGGGTTTGCACTATCCTCTCTTTGTGCAGGGGGGTGAGTTTGGCAAAGACGGTGGTATTTGTGACGGCGCTGGCCAGCTCTACGTCACTGAGCTGATCAACGTGTGTTCCGAGTAAAATACTTCCGGCATCAAGCCCAACATCGTGGCACACTTTTGCGGCAACCAGTTCATTATCACCAGTCAGGATTTTTACCTGTATGCCGTTGGCCTTTAATGCAGAAAGAGCTGGAGCTGTGGTCTCTTTTGGGGGATCGAGAAAAGCAATGTAGCCTTCCAGAATCAACTCATACTCATCAGTAACACTGTATTGATCGCTGTGATCAACTAACGTTTTACTGGCAACGGCAACAACGCGCAACCCTTGTTGATTAAGATCACGGGTAATAGTGCGCACCGCCTCAAGACGATCACCAGAAAGTGAAACCACCTCTTCGTTAATGCGCGCATGCGTACAGACCGCAAGGATCTCTTCAAGTGCGCCTTTACAAATAAGCTCATCTGGCCCATTTGTTGCGCGAACCACAACCGACATACGGCGACGCTCAAAATCAAACGGGATTTCATCTACTTTGTGCAGACCAAGCCCAAGCCCCAAATCAAGGCCGGTCACCGCCAGATTTTTATCTGCCCCTTTTTCCAGCACAGCAACATCCAGCAGATTTTTCAGGCCGGTTTGATAGTAACTGTTTAACCACGCATAACGCAGAACCTGTTCACACGGCTTGCCTTCAATATCTGTGTGGCGTTCAAGAACGATCTTATCCTGAGTGAGGGTTCCGGTTTTATCGGTACAGAGTACATCCATTGCACCAAAGTTTTGGATTGCATCAAGACGCTTGACGATTACCTTCTGCTTTGACAGCTTAACTGCACCTCTTGCCAGTGTTGATGTGACGATCATTGGCAGCATTTCAGGGGTCAGGCCGACAGCAACAGAGAGTGCAAACAGCGCCGCTTCCCACCAGTCGCCTTTGGTAAAACCGTTGATCAGCAAAACAACCGGTGTCATCACCAGCATAAAGCGGATTAATAGCCAGCTGACTTTGCTTAAACCGGTTTGAAAGGCATTCGGTTCATCATGTTGACGAATAACCCGCTCGGCAAGAGTACCAAAATAGGTATTTTTTCCGGTACCGATAACCACAGCAATAGCCGTACCGCTGACTACGTTAGTTCCCATAAAGCAGAGATTTTCACGCTGAAGAGGATCATGCATGTTGTTTTCTGCTGAACTATCAAATTGTTGGCCAATTTGCGGGTTAGAAGGTGATTCACGATAGCGGAGTACTGATTTTTCAACTGGAATGGACTCACCGGTTAAAGAGGCTTGGCTGATAAACAGATCTTTCGCTTTGATAATGCAAAGATCTGCGGGGATCATATCGCCGGCAGAGAGTTTCACAATATCACCGGGTACCAGTTGTGACATCGGGATCTCTTGCTGGCTGCTGTAGCCGGTGAGATCATCACTTCGGATCACGGTCGCGGTATTTGAGACCATCGCCTTGAGCTTGTCAGCCGCTTTATTTGAACGCGATTCCTGAATAAAGTGCATAAAGGTTGAAATCAGCACCATAGTGGCGATAACAACAACTGCCTGTATATCTTCAGTGGCATACGAAATAATCGCTAACAGAGTGAGCAGCAGATTAAACGGGTTACGGTAGCAGTGCCACAGATGTTTCCACCACGGTAAAGCCGAGTGATCTTCGAGCATGTTTTCACCATACTCAGCTTGTTTCTCACGAACTTCTTTCTCGGTTAACCCTTCCGGATGGCTTTTACAGCGTGTAAAAAGGGTACTTTCATCATAATCTGAATGGGTAAGATAGTGCTGGGTAAGATGATCTGTGACCGGCTTTTGGGCTTTCCACTGCCGAGGGTGTGTTGGCAGTGAATCGCGGGCGACCAAGCGTCGCGGTAACTTACGGGTTAAAAAAGAGACCAGTAGTGTTGGAATTTGATTAAATTGCATAGGCTTGCACCTTTGTTACGCATGAGCATCAGGCTCAGGCTTGGCTAAAGGGTATACAAGCAGAGAGTGCGAATGGATTCGTTTCGCTCTCTGTTGCCTGTCCGTGCGTTCCGGTCAGGCAACAGAATGAACTGCACTGATTTACCGGAACACAGTTGGTTGATATTGAACTAATACTGTGGGCGCTGGGTCCATATTCGGTTTGGTTAACCTCCGGTGCTGTGCAGTGAGAAACAAATGCTTTCATCATTATTTAAATGATGCAGAAAAATGAGCGCAACAGTGCTGATATACCCACATATTAATGAGTAATGCCCGATTGCTGCTGAAGATAGTACGCTTGCCGATGTAAACAAAGAATAAACCGCACCATAACGTGGGTAAAATAGGTGTATAAAATCAGGTACAACCTGACTGGATAGCCATAATATAAAAAATAGCCAATCGTCATTCAGCGGGGAAAAATCGCCAAGGAAAATTAAATCGGGGGTAAGAGAGTGTAAGATAACTTAAATCACATAAGTTAAATCACGGCGATAAAAATCACCGTGATAAAAGTACGGGCATGTAAATATAGCAACAAAGTCAGGTTAACTGTGGTACAAAAAATGCGCTTGGCTCATTGGTATAAACGCATGCCGTGTGGCTGTAAGTCAGGCCTAATTGAGTTAACACATTAATTGAGCGTGTATTGTCGGGGTCAGTAATTCCAATAATGCGCGGCAATTTTAACTGCTGATAACCGTACTGTAAGCAGGCTTTTGCTGCTTCGAGCATATAGCCTTTTCCCTCATAAGGCTGCAACATGGCATAACCAATATCAACATCGGCTAGTTCAGGGCGTTTAATTAATCCACAAATACCAATTGGCACTAATGTGTCAGCTAACACCACTTTGTATAAACCAAACCCAAGGTTTTGATAGCTTTGCTGTGGCCCTTGTTCAATATAGCCGCAGGCTTGCTCGGCATTACGCACTTGTTTATCACCCACGTAACGTAAAAAACCCTCATCATTGAGTAAGTCACAAATAAACTCGGCATCAGCACATGTGAGATATTCAATCCGCAAACGGGCTGTTTGCAGTAGCAGCCCTGTATAGGTTGGCGTCTGATTTTGCATGTTGCACCTTATGCGATTTTTCCGAACGGTTTTGATTTTACTGTTACTGTAGCAAGAGCTTGCTTCAGTAAACACAGGGCCGGCTCGCCCTGTATCATAATTGCCATGCTGTATCACATATATGGGCGCTTACAACCCAATACAAATCACTTCGGTGCGACACGTTGCCCGTTGGCATCAATCACCACTTCGCCATCTTCTTTGCTAAATGCGCCACGCTGTTCCGGCAGTAAATCTAATACTAACTCTGATGGGCGGCATAATTTTGTTCCGCGCTCAGTAACCACAATGGGCCGATTCATCAAAATAGGGTGTTGCAGCATAAATTCAAACAGTTGCTCATCGCTCCACGCGGCATCATCAAGATTTAGCTCGGTATAAGGTGCACACTTTTGCCGTAAAACCGGGCGAATACCCAGCCCGATATCTGCAATTAAAGTACGCAGGGTTTCACGATCGGGCGGTGTTTCAAGGTAATGAATGACATTGGGTTCAATACCCGCATTTTGGATCATTGCAAGTACGTTGCGTGATGTTCCACAGGCTGGGTTGTGATAAATAGTTGTGGTTTGTTTAGACATAACTTTCCCTTCAATAAACAATCTTATAATGCCTTATTGCTCACGCCGTGCGGATAGTCGCAGTGGGTAAGCCGTTATAATGGTGCAAAAGTGTGGCATAAGAGTCTATTTCACCTGAGATAACAGCGTACTGCAATCGTAATAATAAAATTATTGTTGGATAGAGGCTTGGATAGAAAATAGGCACTACTTAAGGAAAATAAGTCTGAATACTCAACGCATTAAGTATTAAACGCTATATATTGGAAAAAATTGATGATTTAGACTTAAGCAGGTTGTTGATCCTCGTCTACGCTTTAAGTTACGTAATGTAAATTAGGAGTAGTGTGATGCGATCACTCAGTACACTGATCTCTCTGTCAAGCCTGATGCTCACGGTACCGGTCGGTGCAGTAGAGTTTAGCTGGATGACAGGTGCACCCGATGTGGGTTACAGCCAGAAAGGGAAGCCTGAAGCGGTAGTTAATGAACAGCCCTCAGACCAGATCCTGAAAAACATCTACTCTATGTTACCGGAAGGCATTCGGGTTAAACCTGAATATATTGCCAGTAATGATTACACTAAAATTGAGATGGATTCTGATTTTAAAGGTATTGCGACAGTCAAACTGCGCTTTTTACGTGAAGGCGCGGGTTATCGTAACAGCCTAGGCTACTTTATTTATGATGTGAATAACCCTCCAAAAACCGCGGCTGATGTTGCAAACCACGTGATTGTGTTCCCTAACGCCTCTTTACCTCCTGATGGTGAAATGGTCAGCGGTGATACCGTTGATCTTAAAGGTGTTGAGTTGACCGCAGATCAGGGCATTGGCCTGTTTGTTGTGCCTAATGGCTGGGGTTGGAGTGGCAGTTATGGCAAGGTTACAAATAACGCCGGTTATAAAGGGCCTTTTTATAACCTTAGCCAACTTAATACTGAATCAACACCGGATCTAAAATTCCATAACGTGGTGCTTTTTAACCAACCCGGCAAAAGTTTAATTATCGGTTTTGAAGATATATTTCGTACCGGTGGTGATCACGATTTTAACGATGTTATCGCCGAGATGGTGTTGACGCCGATTGAGGCAGTTAAAGGTATCAGTAATCAGGGTACTGAGGAAAATCCAAGTTATAGTGTTGATTCAACACGCTTTAAACAATTGGTTCAAATTGATAACCCAGATATTCAGTTCGATAGCTACTATCCAGGGCAAAATCGCTGGGCTTCTGTTGCGTTTGAAGATCTCTGGCCGCAGCAGGGTGACTATGATTTTAATGATGTCGCGATTGCCTACCAGATGCATGAAGTTTCCAATAATGTGAATGCACTTAAGCAATTGACTATTGATGCAAAAGTTCAATCATTAGGTGCGGGTTATCATAATGGCTTTGCATGGCGTATACCGGGAATTCAGGCGAGCGAAGTTAAATCTGCCGTTTTAATGAAAAACGGTGAGGTAGTTAACAAGTATGCCCTAGATCCGAGCCACCGTGAGGCGGTGTTTGTATTTAGCTATGATTTGAAAGATGCCGTTCCCACAAAATGTGAGTACTTCCGTACCAAACCCGATTGCCGTGAAGATATTAACACTCAGTATCAGTTGGCCGTTGAATTTGAAAAGCCCATTGATCGTTCGCGTTTAGGCAATGCACCGTATGACCCCTTTATTTTTGCTACTCCCGGTATCTATCACGGTGAGAATATCGGCTTTCAACCTGGTCTGAAGTGGCAAGTGCATTTACCACAATATGGCGGTACTGAGCTGTTTGATACCACATTGTATGGCCGGTTAGATGATACGTCTGCTGTATTCTCAAGTTCAAAATTTGTGAATAATCGTGGTTTCCCATGGGCAATGAATTTTATTGATGGCTGGTCACAAAGTGCTGAACGTATTGATATTGCACTGAGCTATCCTGCGTTTCCATCGTGGATACAGTCGAGTGGTATTAAAGACACCGATTGGTATCACTTCTTGCGAGCTATTGTTGATCGCTTGTATCAAGGGCAGGAAGAGTAGAGGAGCATATGATGAAGCAGATAACTAAGATTATTGCACTCGCGATGTCGTTCAGCGTGGTTTTTGCTGCCACGGCACAAGATGCAGTGCCCGCTAAACCAGCTCCGGTGGTGAAACCTGCACCTGTTCCGGCTAAACCGGCTCCGGTAGTGAAACCCGCACCTATTCCGGCTAAACCGGCTTCGGTAGTGAAACCCGCACCTGTTCCGGCTAAACCGGTTTCGGTAGT
>NZ_JBOFRH010000408.1:0-8771 GCF_051650925.1 Plesiomonas sp. | reverse complement strand
CATGCGGCAGTATTGGGCGCGGGTATTATGGGCGGTGGTATTGCTTATCAGTCGGCGCTCAAAGGCGTTCCGGTACTGATGAAGGATATCAGTGAAAAATCGCTTGAGCTGGGTATGAACGAAGCGGCGAAGTTGCTGGATAAGCAGCTTGAGCGTGGAAAAATCAGTGGCCTAAGCATGGCCAAAACGCTGGCATCGATTACGCCGAGCCTGCGTTATGACGGTATTGACCGCAGCGATATTATTGTCGAGGCCGTGGTTGAAAACCCAAAAATCAAACAAGCCGTACTGTGCGAGGTGGAGTCTTTAATCAGTGAAGAGGCCATTTTAGCGTCAAATACCTCGACTATTCCGATCAATACCTTGGCCGCCGCCCTGCAACGCCCACAAAACTTTTGTGGGATGCACTTTTTTAATCCGGTTCACCGTATGCCGCTGGTTGAAATTATTCGTGGCGCAAAAACCTCAGATGAGACCATCAACCGTGTGGTGGCGTATGCCGCCAAAATGGGCAAATCCCCGATTGTGGTCAATGACTGCCCTGGCTTTTTCGTGAACCGTGTACTGTTCCCCTATTTTGCCGGATTCAGCCTGCTGCTACGCGATGGCGCTGATTTCCAGCAAATCGATAAGGTGATGGAAAAACAGTTCGGGTGGCCGATGGGCCCTGCTTATCTGCTTGATGTGGTCGGGATGGATACTGCACACCACGCTCAAGCAGTGATGGCTGCCGGCTTCCCGCAACGCATGAATAAAGATTACCGTGATGCTGTTGATGTGATGTTTGCCGAGCAGCGCTTCGGGCAAAAAAGCGGTAAAGGGTTCTATTTATACAGCCAAGATGCCAAGGGAAAACCGAAAAAAGTGGCCGATGCGGTAACCGCAACACTGCTGGCACCGGTGTGTGCAAAATCGCGTGATTTTACCGCTGACCAGATTATCGCCCGACTGATGATCCCGATGATTAACGAGGTGATCCGTTGCTTGGAAGAGGGGATTATCGCCAGCCCTGCCGAAGCAGACATGGCACTGGTTTACGGTTTAGGTTTCCCTCCGTTCCGTGGCGGGGCATGTCGTTACCTTGATAGCCTTGGCAGCCGCAATTATGTGGCGCTGGCCGACTCACTCGCTGAACTTGGTGCGCTGTATCAGGTGCCTGCCGGTCTGCGCGAGAAAGCGGCCACCAATGACACTTACTATCCACGCCACAGCCTGCCGCAGGCCTAACGGAGAAAAATTCATGAACAACGTTGTTATTGTTGACTGCCTGCGTACCCCGATGGGCCGTTCAAAAGGCGGAGCATTTCGTCATGTTCGTGCCGAAGATCTCTCGGCGCACTTAATGCGCAGCCTGCTGGCACGTAATCCGCAACTCAATCCAAACAGTATCGAGGATATCTACTGGGGCTGTGTGCAGCAAACGCTAGAGCAAGGGTTCAATATTGCCCGTAATGCTGCGCTACTGGCGGGTATTCCGCATACCGTTGGGGCCGTTACTGTTAACCGTTTGTGCGGATCATCGATGCAAGCAATTCACGATGCCGCGCGTGCCATTATGGTCGGTGATGGTGAGGTGTTTCTGATTGGCGGCGTTGAGCATATGGGCCATGTTCCGATGTCGCATGGGGTTGATTTTCATCCGGGGCTTTCAAAATCAGTTGCTAAAGCAGCCGGTATGATGGGGTTAACTGCCGAGATGCTCGGGAAAATTCACGGTATCAGCCGTGAGATGCAAGATGAATTTGCCGCCCGATCACACCAATTGGCACATCAGGCAACATTAGAGGGGCGCTTTAAGGCAGAAATCGCGCCGCTGGCCGGCCACGATGCCGACGGGGTAATGAAACTGTTCGATTATGATGAGGTTATCCGACCCGAAACCACGGTCCAATCACTGGCAGCGCTGCGTCCGGCCTTTGATCCGGTTAACGGTACGGTGACAGCCGGTTCATCCTCGGCACTGTCAGACGGTGCTGCTGCAATGCTGATGATGAGTGAAAGTAAGGCTCGTGAGCTAGGCTTGCCTATCCGCGCCCGCGTGAGAGCGATGGCGGTGGCAGGTTGTGATCCCTCAATTATGGGATACGGCCCAGTACCAGCGACTCAGAAAGCCCTGCAACGCGCGGGACTACACATCGGTGATATGGGGGTGATTGAGCTTAATGAGGCATTTGCTGCCCAAAGCCTGCCATGCGCCAAAGATTTGGGGCTACTACCGGTGATGGACGATAAGGTCAACCTCAACGGCGGAGCAATCGCGCTTGGCCATCCGCTAGGCTGCTCAGGGGCACGAATTTCAACCACGCTGATCAATTTAATGGAAGCCAAAGATGCACAATTTGGGCTGGCTACCATGTGTATTGGTTTAGGTCAGGGTATTGCGACGGTGTTTGAGCGGGTTTAATTTTCCCTCATACCTTGCGGATATCCGACGGCTTCTATCCCACAAAAAAACCGCTGTTGATCTGCAATAGCGGTTTTTTATTGCCGAGAGTTTTATCAAATAACCGATGTAGCAGAGAAGTCAGTCGCTTAAAAAGCTTACTGAATATTCCAGCGGCGCACCTGCTCTAGCCCCACACCGATAATCGGCAGTGCTAACGCGGCAAGTGACAACAGTTGAAACTGATTTTCCACCAGTTGCAGTAAGAGCGTGCAGACGGCAATAAACCCGAGTGCGCCATACAAAGCCAGCCGATCATGATAAGTAAACATCATCCACGCCCTCTTTTTACCGTTGATCACTTTACCCTAGCGGGTATTGCCGTTTATGCAATTGCACAGCTAACAGTTTGCGGATTTTTTTCGAACAACGGTTGGAGAGTGCGAAATTCATCATTAAACTAGTTTGTCTAAACGGGCGGCACGCGAGCACGGTGTGACTTCCCCCGCACGACAATGACAGCCTACCGTGGCTGTGAATGATGGCTGTATAAAAGAGGCGGTATGACAACCCCAAGCTCTGATTTTGAGCACCCCGATAACACGCTCAATGCCCTAGGTTTACGCTGCCCTGAACCGGTGATGATGGTGCGCAAAACCATCCGCACCATGCAAACTGGGCAAACGCTGCTGATTATTGCCGATGATCCGGCAACAACTCGCGATATTCCGAGCTTTTGCCGTTTTATGGATCACCAGCTACTACAGGCTGATACCGATGTACTGCCGTACCGGTATTTAATCCGCAAACAAGGCGAATAGACTTTTTTATCACAAAAGGCTGAACAGAGCATGAGTACTATTGAACGTATTGGCACCACCACCCGCTGGTCAGATCTTGTGATCCACAATGGCACTGTGTATGTCGTTGAAGTACCGGTCACACTTGATACCGATATCCACCAGCAGAGTCTTGAAGTGCTAAACAGCCTTGAACAATTGCTGCAAAAAGCCGGTTCAAGCAAGGCGCATATTCTAATGGCAACCATTTACCTGCAAGATATTCAGGATATTGCCGCGTTTAATGCAGTATGGGATAAGTGGCTGCCTCATGGTTGTGCGCCAGTACGGGCCTGTGTACAGGCTCGTTTGGCACATGCCGAATATAAAGTTGAGATCCAGCTAACGGCTGCAACCTGCTAAGTGTCAGCCTGCACCATAAAAAATGCCGACAGAATATGCCGGCATTTTTTTACGCGCTAAAACCCAATAACTTAGTTAATCGGGCTCAGAGTAATCTCTACACGGCGGTTCTGTGCACGGCCGCTTTCGCTGCTGTTTGACGCAACAGGGCTATCTGGGCCTGCACCGTAAGTACGCAGACGCGCACCAGAAACACCTTGGGTGATCAGGCTGGATGCAACAGATTGTGCACGACGCTCAGACAGCTGCATGTTGTATGCGCGCTTGCCTGTGCTGTCAGTATAACCGACTACATTAACCAGTGTTTTTTCATACTCTTTGAGGATCATCGCCACACCGCTCAGGGTGTTGATGCCAGCAGGCTTTAAGCTGGTGCTGTTGGTATCAAAAGTCACATTGTTTGGCATGTTCAGCACGATGTTGTTACCGTCACGCGTCACGCTAACACCGGTGCCTTGCAGTTGCTGACGCAACTTCGCTTCTTGCACATCCATGTAGTAACCGATACCACCACCGAGCGCTGCACCGGCCGCTGCGCCAATCAGTGCACCTTTACCGCGATCTTTTTTCGAGGAAGAGGCCACACCAATCAGAGCACCCGCTGCGGCACCCAGTAAAGAACCGGTCGTGCCCTTGGCGGTTTGCTGCTCATTGGTATACGGATTTACCGTGGTACAACCCGACAGCGCAACCGAAATACACAGCGCGCCGATTAAACTCGTTACACGTTTGTTCATATTAAAATACCTACAAAATCCATTAACCGCGCCAATCATTGCGCAGAATAAAAGCAACACCGACCCCTAAGAATCACGCCCCTGCTTCATCGTGCGTATTGCAGCAATTCACCTCGCATTTCGCAACCCATTTAATGCAAGAAACCCCATCAACCTAATGTTTGATAGGGTTTAGACATCTTCGATTACCTATTTACTGCAGGGCAGCTTACAAAACCAGCAATGAAGCCACACCCAACCCGGCAAAAACCAGTGCCGCAGCACGGTGTCCCCAAGCAGATTTCATGTACGGGCTTAACCGCTCACCAAACCACAACATCGGCGCATTTGCCGCCACCATACCCAGCGTAGAACCGATCAGAACCAGTGTAACACTGTCATAGCGGGCACTCAGTAATGTGGTAGCAATCTGGGTTTTATCCCCGATCTCGGCGATAAAAAAGATCACCAGTGAAGTCCAGAACGGGTGCCCGCCCTTAACTTCGCCATTGTCTTTATCAGGGATTAAGATCCAAGCGGCCATCAGTAAAAACCCAATACCCACTACCCAGCGCATAATATCAGGCGTGATATAGCTGGCCAGCTCAACCCCAATCCATGCCGCCACAAAGTGGTTCAGCAGTGTTGCCGTTACAATAGCAGCAAGAATAGCCCACGGTTTATGGAAACGTGCCACCAGTAATAACGTCAGCAGTTGGGTTCTATCGCCCATTTCAGCCAGCGCCACGGAAGCAAAAGAAGTAGCAATTATCGACACGACATACTCACAAGGGGCGAGGACCAACGTAAACATATGGCATAACGCTGCCCCCGCCCCTGCGGTTACAGTCGTTAGCCATAGGTCTCGTCAACCTCAGTGGAGCGAGGCTGCTGCCGCCATGCCCTTCGGGCAAGCTTGTTGACGACAGCTCTGTATCAAAACAGCGCACTCAAACAAGTGCTAAGATACAAAAGACTACTCCCCCATGACAGAAGGAGCTTCACGCGGGGAGATCCTCCCGCATGAAAACAGGCGAATTCTACCCATTTCATACTGCGGAAACAAGTGTGTAACCCCACCATGCAGTCTGAATATCAGTACGGTATAACATTGGTATAATATTGATACCAAGAGCCTACACTCTGCCGAATCCCTCCTGCCGTACCATTTACATCATGACGCTTTAGCCCTGTGCCAGTCACAGCATTGCTGATGATCATTCACTAATCCGGCGGCCTGCATAAACGCATAACAGATTGTCGGGCCAACAAAGGTAAACCCGCGCTTTTTCAGTGCCAGACTCAGCGCTTTTGACTCTGCCGTTTCGGTAGGAGTCTCAACCCGATCATCAGGTGGCAATAACGGTACAAAACCGCCGACAAATGACCAGATAAACGCCGAGAAATCTTCGCCGCACTGCTGCATCGCCAGATATGCCCGCGCATTTTTTACCAACGCCTGTAATTTTAAGCGATGGCGAATCAGCCCACTGTCGGTCAACAATAACGCGATATGATCTTCTGACATCGCCGCCATCAGTTGCGGATCAAACTGATAAAAACAGGCCCGATAGTGCGTACGCTTTTTCAGTACCGTGATCCACGATAATCCAGCCTGCTGCCCCTCAAGGCAGAGCAGCTCAAACAGCGCCCGACTGTCGTAACAGGGCACACCCCACTCCGTATCATGGTAGTGCTGATATTCAAGATCAGCGCTGACCCACTCACAACGTTGCATCACAGCTCCTTGGTTGATGTGCAGCCTATCGCGCTTTTACCCGCAGCCGGCGAGTTTCCATATCAGTGCTTTCTATATCGGGTGTGCAAACGCTATACTAAACGCCTTTATCCTAACAAGACCGAATTTGCAATCCATTATGCAGAAGTTCGATACTAAAACCTTTCAAGGCCTGATCCTGACACTGCAGGATTACTGGGCACAGCAAGGCTGCACTATCGTGCAACCTTTAGATATGGAAGTGGGCGCCGGTACATCGCACCCGATGACCTGCCTACGCGCACTCGGTCCTGAGCCGATTGCCGCCGCTTACGTGCAGCCTTCACGCCGCCCGACCGATGGTCGTTACGGTGAGAACCCTAACCGCCTGCAACACTACTACCAGTTTCAGGTCATCATCAAGCCCTCTCCTGAGAATATCCAAGAGCTGTATTTAGGCTCACTCAAGGCGCTGGGTCTTGATCCTCTGGTGCATGATATCCGCTTTGTGGAAGACAACTGGGAAAACCCGACTCTCGGTGCATGGGGTTTGGGCTGGGAAATCTGGCTCAACGGTATGGAAGTCACTCAGTTCACCTACTTCCAACAAGTCGGCGGTATGGAGTGCAAACCC
Source organism: Plesiomonas sp. (assembly GCF_051650925.1). Lineage (NCBI taxonomy): Bacteria > Pseudomonadati > Pseudomonadota > Gammaproteobacteria > Enterobacterales > Enterobacteriaceae > Plesiomonas > Plesiomonas sp. Next base: position 2,119 of record NZ_JBOFRH010000408.1, on the reverse strand, counting down.
GTTACTGGTGAAATCACCTACGGTCTTGAGCGTCTGGCCATGTACATTCAGGGCGTAGACAGCGTCTACGATCTGGTCTGGAGCGATGGCCCGCTGGGTAAAACCACCTACGGTGACGTTTTCCACCAGAATGAAGTTGAGCAATCTACCTACAACTTCGAACACGCCGATGTTGATTTCCTGTTCACCTGCTTTGAACAGTATGAGAAAGAAGCACTGCATCTGCTGAATCTGGAAAAACCGCTGCCTCTGCCTGCCTATGAGCGCATCCTCAAAGCAGCGCACACCTTCAACTTGCTTGATGCCCGCAAAGCTATTTCAGTGACAGAGCGTCAGCGCTATATCCTGCGCATTCGTACACTGACCAAAGCCGTGGCAGAAGCCTATTACGCATCCCGCGAAGCCCTCGGTTTCCCGATGTGTCACCGTGAAGGGGCGAAATAATCATGAGCCAAGCAACATTCCTAGTTGAAATCGGTACCGAAGAGTTACCACCGAAATCTTTGCGCGCACTGGCACAAGCCTTTGCTGACAACTTCACCGCCGAGCTGGATAAAGCCAACTTAGGCCACGGTGCGGTCAGTTGGTTTGCCGCCCCGCGCCGTTTAGCCCTGAAAGTGGCTGATCTGCAAAAAGCACAACCCGATCAGTCCATTGAAAAACGTGGTCCAGCCATTGCTCAAGCTTTTGATGCTGAAGGCCAGCCAACCAAAGCGGCCCAAGGCTGGGCACGCGGCTGCGGGATCACCGTTGAACAAGCCGAGCGTATGGTCACCGATAAAGGTGAATGGTTGCTGCACCGTGCTGTTGTAGCTGGTCGCCCTGCGAATGAATTACTCGGTGATATGGTTGCCAGTGCGCTGGCAAAACTGCCGATGCCAAAACCTATGCGCTGGGCAGATAAGAGCATCTCTTTTATCCGCCCAGTTCACACTGTTACCCTACTTTTGGGTGATGAGCTGGTGGCCGGTGAAATTTTAGGCGTAACGTCTGGCCGCACCGTACGCGGTCACCGCTTCATGGGCGAAGCACAGTTCACACTGGAAAATGCTGACCAGTACCCACAGGTGCTCGAAACCCGCGGAAAAGTGATTGCGGATTACCAAACCCGTAAAGCCATTATTTTGGCTGATGCACAAAAAGCGGCCGAGCAACTCGGTGGTATCGCAGATCTTTCAGACAGCTTAGTGGAAGAGGTCACATCACTGGTCGAGTGGCCAGTAGTACTGACCGCAACATTTGAAGAAAAATTCCTTGCTGTTCCGGCTGAAGCACTGGTTTACACCATGAAAGGTGACCAGAAATACTTCCCGGTCTACAGCAAAGAGGGCAAATTACTGCCGCACTTCATCTTTGTGACCAACATTGAATCGAAAGACCCACAACAGATCATCAGCGGTAACGAGAAAGTGGTGCGTCCGCGTCTGTCTGATGCTGAGTTCTTCTTCAAGACTGACCTCAAACATACACTGGCCGATCGCCTGCCGCGCCTGCAAACCGTACTGTTCCAGCAACAACTCGGTACGCTGCGTGATAAAACTGATCGTATTGAGCAAATGGCTGGCTTTATCGCCGAGCAAATCGGGGCCAACACCGAACATGCCCGCCGTGCCGGTTTATTGTCAAAGTGCGATCTGATGACCAACATGGTGTTTGAATTTACCGACACCCAAGGCGTGATGGGCATGCACTACGCCCGTCACGACGGTGAAGCTGAAGATGTTGCCGTTGCCTTAAACGAGCAGTATATGCCGCGCTTTGCCGGTGATGCCCTGCCATCGTCTCTGGTTGCCTGCGCTGTCGCGCTAGCCGACAAAATGGATACACTGGCCGGTATTTTCGGTATCGGACAACATCCGAAAGGCGATAAAGACCCGTTTGCCCTGCGCCGTGCAGCCTTAGGTGCACTGCGGATCATCGTTGAAAAGCAGTTGCCACTTGATCTGCAAACGCTGACCGAAGAAGCAGTCCGCCTGTACGGAGACAAAATCAGCAACGCCAATACCGTCAACGATGTTGTCGACTTTATGCTTGGCCGTTTCCGTGCTTGGTACCAAGATGAAGGTTTTGGCGTCGATGTGATTCAGGCTGTATTGGCTCGCCGTCCGACCCGTCCGGC
>NZ_JBOFRH010000407.1:0-1266 GCF_051650925.1 Plesiomonas sp. | reverse complement strand
CGAGCACTGTACTTGCCCTATTCTACCGATGAACTTCCACGTGGCTCGACCGTTCGCCTTCGATTGTGCGAAAGAACACTGATTTCGTACGGCTAAACACCACGCGAGCAATAGGAAAGAATACGATTTCTCAGTTGTATCAAACCATGCTATGCCAAAACTACCGGTTGCAGCAGAACCAACTGACTGGAAAGAAAACGGGATTGCACTCACCTACGCCGCCGAAACTGCAACGTGCCCATACGCCTACAATGCTCAAGAATGGAAAGAATGCGGAAGTTCTGTGAACACTGAATGTGCATAGACAACTTGGCCGGACTCCGTTGATCACGCTACAGGAAAGAATGCGATATTCGCGCTAAGCAAATGTAGCCAAGGCAATTCCCCCATTCGCCCTTCAAGCTAAATCGAAGAAATAATACAATTGTACCGCGAAACTAATTTGGCTAAGACCTGCGATTTACACCACGAATGCCTATTAAATTCGGCTTTCAGATAACATTTAATTAAGGGGCATAACGGAGCACGCTTGCGTGCGAAGTGGTTTGAAATGGGCGTAAAATTCGCGTAGCGAATGCCCATTTAAAAATGTCCCTGTTGAATTTTTTGTTATCTGAAACAGGGGGTTAACTAAAAACGCCGCACCAACCGTTCAACAAAACATGCTTAAGTAAAAGCGATATAGCTTGGCGTGCATTTCATTTTCCCCATTATACCCATGAACGTTCACGTGACCTGACCATTCGGCTGCGATTGTGCGGCAAAACACCGATTTCTTACAGCTGAGCACAATGCCAGCAAGAGGAAAGAATGCGATTTTTCAGTTGCAACGAGTAACGCTATGCCAAATCTACCCGTTGCCGCAGAATTAACTGACTGGAAAGAAAACGGGATTACGTTCGCCTATTCCACCGAAACTGCAACGCTACCATTCACCGACAATATTCAGGAGTGGAAAGAATACTGAGTTGCCGTGGACTCTGCACAAGCATCGAGCACTTGGTCGGAATTCGCCGATTACGCTACTGGAATGAATACGATATTAACATTGAAAAAGGCTGTAGCCAAAACAACGTGGCCATTCAACACAAAGGCCAAATCGAAGAATAAATACAATTGTACCGTGATAGTTGATTTAACCACGACCTAAAATTTACACCGCAAAAGCCTATTAAATTCGGCTTTCAGATAACTTCTTACTAAGGGGCATAACGAAGCACGCCTGCGTGCGCAGTGGTTTGAAATGGGCGTAAAATTTGCGCAGCA
>NZ_JBOFRH010000406.1:0-1255 GCF_051650925.1 Plesiomonas sp. | reverse complement strand
CGGGTTCACTTCATTCTCAGTTTGCTGCAATAACGCCTCGGCCTCGGTACGTGTTGCACCAGACGCTTCCATCACAATACGGCAGGCTCTATCCACCAATTTTTCATTTGTGGCTTTCACATCCACCATCAGGTTTTGATAGGCTTTACCCAGCTTTACCATCGCGCCAGTCGTCAGCATATTCAGCACTAGCTTTTGTGCTGTACCGGCTTTCATGCGCGTTGAACCCGTCAATGCTTCTGGGCCCACAACCGGCGAAATTGCGATATCAGCGGCATCTGCAATCAGCGAATCAGGGTTGCACGAGACCGCAGCGGTGGTGCAACCGGTAGCGCGTGCATAAGCTAACCCACCCAATACATACGGGGTTCGGCCTGAAGCAGCAATGCCGACTACCACATCTTTTGCTGTCAGCTGTAAATTGCGCAGGTCATCAGCACCCAGTTGCGCGTCATCTTCTGCCCCTTCAACCGCTTTGAGAATGGCGCTTTCGCCACCCGCAATCAGGCCAATCACCATACCGTGCGGCACGCCATAGGTTGGTGGGCACTCAGAGGCATCAAGGATCCCCAAACGGCCACTGGTACCGGCCCCCATATAAATCAGGCGGCCGCCTTGCTGAAATGCCGCAGTAATGACATCAACTGCACGGGCAATGGCCGGCAGCTCTTGTTTTACCGCCAAAGGCACACGCTGATCTTCTTCATTAAAGCGCTGCAACATCTCAACGGTAGGTAACGTATCTAAATCCATTGTATTGCTGTTACGGCTTTCTGAGACTAAACGACCTAGATTCATATGTGACTCGCTTAAATATTTAATTACTTCGTTAAACAAATAATGGAATAATATATTCCAAGAAACAAATTATTGTTGGAATAATGAGCGTTTAATCACAAACTATCTATCGCCAGATCAAACAGATAAAATAAAAAGCATAAAAATCATTACGTTATAGGATGCAGAGCATATCAGTGTTTATCTATGCCAGAACCTCTGCCAACGTAATAACGGCTTTTCTCATTTTCTGGTACAAGGTATAAAAGTACCGAGCGGATAAAAATAAGGACCTTTGGATGAGCTGCCTGCTAAAACTGCAACAACTGTTGAATACGCTGTCGCATAGCGAGCGAAAACTGGCACTTTTTCTGCAAAGTCATCCAGATAAAGCGCGGGATATGTCTTCACAAGCACTGGCTAAAGCTGCAAATGTCAGCCAATCAAGTGTCGTTAAGTTTGCCCAAAAATTGGGCTA
>NZ_JBOFRH010000405.1:0-1451 GCF_051650925.1 Plesiomonas sp. | reverse complement strand
GCGGCAATAGCACCAATCAGTGGCAGTGCACCGGTTTCGCTGACATAGTTGAACAAACGCTGCATATGCTGCATCTCTTCTGTCGCGTGCTGGCGCAAAAACAGTGCCGCACCGTCAAACCCGTGGTGATCACACCATGCGCTCATTTGTAGATACAAGTTGGATGAGAAGAATTCCAGATTCAACTGCTCATTTAATTTATCAATCATGGCTTGTGCCAGCATAAAAACTCCTTGATGTTGAGAATAGAACTTCTGCTTACGCTTACATTGTCATCGTCAGCGCTAAAATGCGGTAAGCCAAACGGATTACCGCTGAACATACTCGCTTATTTACCCGAGCGTAACTGATTCCAGTAGGTTTCGTACAGCGTAATGGCATCACCGACATCACGCTGAAACTGGCCTTTTTGCATGGCCGCGGCTGGCGGGAACAAGGTGGTATTCTCGGCCATTGCTTTATCCAATAACGGGATAGCCGCGCGGTTTGGAACCGAATAACCCAGCTCTTTGATGATCGCTACCGCGCTTTCGGGGCGCAACAAAAAATCGATAAAGCGGTAAGCGGCCTGCGGGTTTTGAGCTTGTGCCGGAATCGCCATGCTATCCATCCAGAAAATCGCCCCCTCTTTAGGATAGATAAACTGAATATCGGGGTTCTCTTGCGCAGCTCGCCATGCTGGGCCATTCCAGATCATCCCGACCGACACCTCATCTTGCAGATAGGGTACATCCGGCGCATCGGAATTAAATACCCGAACATTCGGCATCAAGGGGCGCAAAAACTCATAAGCTTGGCTAATCTCATCTGGATTGGTGGTATTGGGGGAAAACCCTTTTACCAGCAGTGCCATATGGAACACTTCACGTGAGTCATTGGTCAGTAGCAGGTGATCTTTAAACGCCGGTTTCCATAAATCCTGCCAGCTATTTACCGTCGTCGGGTCAATCTCTGCGCGATTCACCGCAATACCGGTTGCCCCCCAGACATAAGGGACTGAAAACTGATTTTTAGGATCGAACTCTTGGGATAATAAACTCGGGTCGAGGTTAGCAAAATTTTTCAACTGGCGGTGATCCAGCGTTTGCAGCATCCCCTCGCGGGCCATTTTGCTGATGTAGTACGTAGAGGGAACCACCAAATCATACCCAGCCCCTTGCGTCAGTTTCAGCTTCGAGTACATCTCTTCGTTACTCTCAAAAGTAGAGTAAATAACGTCGATGCCGGTCTCTTTAGTGAACTGCTCTAACAGCGCGGCTGGAATATAATCAGTCCAGTTATAGACGTACAATTTCTCTTTCGCAACAGCCTGTGTGCTGAAGCCAACTGATGCGCCGATCATCAGGCCAAAGACCCACCCTTTGTTTATCATTATGGTTCAATCCTCCAAGGATACCCTTTGGGTATCAATTTCCATTCACACATTCAGGTATCTGCACGGGCAAAAAAAA
>NZ_JBOFRH010000404.1:0-1065 GCF_051650925.1 Plesiomonas sp. | reverse complement strand
GTGGGCTGCGGGTCATTACGGTATATGCCGCATTAATCGGGTTTTTAATGGTGGTCACGCCAGCCACTGCCCCCGCGGCCAATGTCTTACCATCCATGATTGAGGCGTCCAACTCGTTGCGACCATCATGGGTAAACACTGCACCTTTACCGGCATTAAACAGCGGTGAGTCTTCCATCACGTTAATGGCGCGCTGTACCGCATCCAAACTTGTACCACCGCTTTCCAACACTTTATAACCAGCCTGCAGAGCTTCATCCAACTTAGCCTTATATTCAGCTTCTTGCTGCGGCGTAATTGTTGATTTAGCAATGGTGCCGGCACCACCGTGGATCACCAAACGAATCGGTGGCTCCGCGGCCAACGTAGCCGCAGAAAATAAGGAGGTTGCCAGCAAGGCAGAAGTGAGTAACGAACGTTTCATACAGCATCCTTGGTATGTGTTATTAGTCGGAAAGAAAACGATTTCATCGCCAATATCATTCAGCGCACGAGTCTGTATGATGTAACACGATTACATTGGCACTGCGGCGACAAAATGCACAAACTTTGAACACCCGCTTAATTTTTCATTATTAAATAAGATAATTATCTTTTATTCACAAAGTGATATGCATGCATATCAACTCTATTAATCCAAAAATATTTATGAATGAACATCACTTAAAAACAAAAATACAACAAGCGTGCTCGCATATACACACATGCACTTACGCGCATGAATTACGTGAGAGTTAATAATTAACATGATGAATATTGATAAACAGCAATCCGTTTAATAAAAACAGTAATCGTTTTAATAAACTCATCCACCAAATTTAGGGGTTCTTGCATGGTTTTATTCATCAACGCTTTCCTTTTCTTCATTATCTGTCACTTTGCGAATCATTACTTCATCAACACTACGACGCCAGCAACTGAACACCTAATTGCCCAGCCAATAACCACATAATCACGCCCACCATAAAATCAATGGATTGTTTAATTTTCGGCTTACGTAGCACAGGTGAAAACCGCGCGGCGCCAAGCGATAAGCCCGTAAACCACATGCAGGATGCAAGCAAA
>NZ_JBOFRH010000403.1:0-5397 GCF_051650925.1 Plesiomonas sp. | reverse complement strand
TTACTGCCGCTCAACTGGCAGCCTAGCGAAGAGACTGCCGAGGTGATCGAAACCTGCCGCGCGATTGCCGAACAACCGGCGGGTGCACTGGCTTCGTATGTGATCTCAATGGCGCGCCAGCCTTCTGATGTACTGGCCGTGCATTTGCTACAAAAAGAGGCCGGTTGCCAGCAACATCTGCCGGTCGCCCCGCTGTTTGAAACGCTCGATGATCTGAACCGTGCCGATGATGTGATCCGTGATCTGCTGAATATTGGCTGGTATCGCGGCTTTATTCAGGGCCGCCAAATGGTGATGATTGGCTACTCAGACTCGGCCAAAGATGCCGGTGTGATGGCTGCTGCATGGGCGCAGTACCGCGCACAAGAGGCGCTGATCAAAACCTGTGAAGAGGCCGGCATTGAACTGACACTGTTCCACGGTCGTGGCGGCACCATTGGTCGTGGCGGCGCTCCGGCACACGCGGCACTGCTGTCACAACCACCGGGATCGCTCAAAGGTGGGCTACGGGTGACCGAACAGGGTGAGATGATCCGCTTTAAACTCGGCCTGCCGGAGATTGCGGTAAACAGTTTGTCACTCTATACCAGCGCCGTATTGCAGGCGAATCTGCTGCCGCCACCACAACCGCAACAAGGCTGGCGCGATACGATGGATGTGCTGTCTGATGCATCTTGTACCGTATACCGCAGTATTGTGCGTGAAAATCCGGACTTTGTGCCCTATTTTCGTGCGGCGACGCCGGAAGGTGAACTGGCGAAATTGCCACTTGGTTCGCGGCCATCAAAACGCCGCCCGAACGGTGGCGTAGAAAGTCTGCGGGCTATTCCATGGATCTTTGCGTGGACACAAAACCGCCTGATGCTGCCAGCTTGGTTGGGAGCCGGTGATGCGCTGCAAAAAGTGATCGATCAAGGCAATCAACCAGTACTCGAAGAGATGTGCCGTGACTGGCCGTTCTTCTCAACCCGCATCGGCATGCTGGAGATGGTATTTAGTAAAACCGACCTGTGGCTGACCGAGTATTATGATCAACGCTTGGTGGATACAACTCTGTGGCCACTGGGTACACAACTGCGCAGCATGTTAAAGCATGATATCGGGGCGGTGCTGGCCATTGCCAACGAAGGGCATGGCATGGCCGATCAGCCTTGGCTGCAAGAGTCGATCAGTTTACGCAATGTCTATACCGATCCACTCAATGTGCTGCAAGCTGAATTGTTGCACCGTTCACGCCAACTGACTGAGCCTGATCCTCAGGTAGAACAGGCACTGATGGTGACCATTGCCGGAATTGCCGCCGGTATGCGCAATACCGGTTAATCGGTAAAAACGCCCACGCAGTACAGCCCAGCGGCTGTACTGCGTTATTATTTTCATCGCAATGGTGAATATTCGGTAATACCCCGCAACGTTTCCTTTCCATACCCTGCGCTCTTTTTCTTTTCATTTTCCATAAAAAATACTGCTCAGTAAAACGCCTTGGTTATCACCCAAAAACGGATAAGAGATATAAACATCACTAAATTACAGGCGGTATTTAATTTCTATTTTTGGAAATAGCAACGCATTCAGAACCATCATGGGAATAAAAAGAGCTGTTACTTTGTTACTAAGAAGGGGTTTGTTACCAAATGTTTATTTATTGTGGGAAATCAATTATGGCGCAGATCAGAAAATAGCATAACAAGGTTAAATCATATTTAATGACAAATAACTGTGCCGAAACAAATCATCATAGAAATACTAAAATTTAATACGCATTTTAAACTGAATGCATTTTATTTATTCCATATATGACTTTTTATTTCTTGCCGTTTTTTTTGATTAAAAAACACAACAATGAATAATATGGTATGACTATTATCGCTTAAGCCGCACACTGTTTTACTCTACCAGACAAGCAATGTGTCGTTTATTTGGCGCTTTACATGAAGCCGTATCAAGGCTGGTGTGTGCTCTTTTTTGTCATCACAATGTAATCTGATAATAATTTGTCGACACCTTCTCATTTTGCTATAGAAAATATTGTCTATAGATAAATATAGAATAACCTGCACACTAATCAAAACACAGTGCAACGAATGATGCATATGACACTAATTGCTAAGACTCAATACGCAGTTGTATGTCATTCTTATCACCACTGCCCATACCTCAGTATTTTTTAATCTAATTCGTTCATCGTGAAGGGAGAACTCTGCACGGGGTTAACGCATTATTTACCTGCTGTGGTTGCGGCACTATTTATATGACTTTTAGAACAACGGGAGTGTTCCCGTTTCTTCCGCACCAAGGATAGGGTGGAAGCTATCATGGTGTAAGTTGCTAATTCGCAACAGGGAAGCAATAAAAGCAAATGAGGATATTATGGCGCTCTCTCAGGTAATTCTGACATTATTAAGCCGTCAGGACGCGAGTGGTTATGACATTACCAAAGAATTCAGCCGGATGGTTGGCTTAGTCTGGACAGCAAGCCACCAGCAGGTGTACCGCGAACTCAGCCGTCTTGCTGATCAGGGTATGGTACACAGCCAGCTGATCCCTCAAGAAGGGAAACCGGATCGCAAAGTTTACAGTATTACTGATTCCGGCCGAACCTGTCTGCAAAACTGGCTCAGTACGCCGGTTGATGAGCGCCCGCTGCGCGATGAACTGCTGGTTCGTCTGCTGGCATGCAGCCATTATGATATTGCACCGGTTCGTCAGGCGTTGATTCAGCAAACACAGCAGCACAATGAGCAACTGCGCCAGTATCAGAAAGTATCAAGCGAGAAATTTATCTCACCCGATCAATTAAGTCTGGAAGATAAACTGACTTATCTGACGCTGCGCCGCGGGATCTTACAAGAGCAGGCTTGGCTCATCTGGGCGGAAGAGGCACAGAATCTGCTGGCTGAACTTGAAATGAATGCCAACCGTGCACGTGTGGAAAAAGAGCTGGAAGAGAGCTGCTACTGATTTGTCATCTCAGGCTTGGCACAACAACGCTGATCGATCAGGTTTGACCGTCAGCGTTGTGTAGCTTGATACCCGCATTTAATACCGATCAACAAGCGACTAAGCCAGCGCGACAGGGCGTACGCCAAGGGTATGGCAGATGGCATAACTGAGCTCGGCACGGTTGAGGGTGTAGAAATGAAAATCTTTCACCCCTTCACGCGACAACACTTTCACCATATCCATCGCGATACTGGCTCCGACCAAATTTCGGGTTGCCGGATCATCATCTAAACCGGCATACATGCGGTGCATCCATTGCGGTACCCGCACATTGGTCATGGTGGCAAATTTGGTTAACTGTTTGAAGTTAGAGACCGGTAAGATACCGGGGATAATTTCAACATCAATACCAATCGCCGCGCAGCGATCACGAAAGCGCAGATAACTGTCGACATCAAAAAAGAACTGGGTAATGGCACGGTTCGCACCCGCCTCTATTTTACGTTTCAGATGCAACAGATCCGCCTGCGCACTTTTCGCCTCAGGATGCACTTCTGGGTAGGCCGCCACTGAGATATCAAAATCAGCCACCTCTTTGAGCAACGCAACCAGATCATTGGCATACAGAGCCGGTTTTCCGTGTCCGGCCGGTAAATCTCCCCGTAGGGCGACGATGTGACGGATACCGTTATTCCAGTAATCACGTGCAATACAGCGCAGCTCCTGCTCGGTGGCATCCACACAGGTTAAGTGTGGCGCAGCCGCCAGACCGGTCTGATCTTTAATCGCTTTGATAATCGAATGAGTGCGATCGCGCTCACCGGAGTTTGCACCATAGGTGACCGACACAAACTTCGGCTGTAGTGAGCTTAGACGCTGGATGGAGTGCCATAAGGTCGCCTCCATCTCTTCGGTGCGGGGCGGAAAAAACTCAAACGAGACATTAATTTGACCGTGCAGTTCGGCCACACTTTGGTTAAGTGCATCAAGTTGATTGGCATGGTAACTCATGGCGGATCCTTCCGTTAATACAGGCCCGATGGAGCACAGCAATGCGCATTCGGTTTAGTGGCGCTTGTGCTGCGGTATCCAGCCTGTTCATCATTCCTTTGCTTGGGCGGTGTTGCATTACCGTCTAACTCCCTGCCCGAGCCGTTGTCAGTCTCAATCTATATTGCATCTACTTTTGACATCCATACGTTTAGACGTCTAGATGCAGATAATAAATGTTAAGATGACGTAACTTGTGCTGACTGTCAATGATCATTTTTATCACTTTTTGAGCATAAAAAAACCAGAACTAACGTTCTGGTTTTTTTTATTGAGACTAACCTGCCAAACAAGAGCTGCTAATTGCAACTCGCTATCAGCGATAACCCCATTATAACAACTGAGCAAGACGATTCAGATCTGACTGAATAGCCCCTGCAGTAACATCACGCCCAGCACCCGGCCCACGGATCACCAACGGGTTATCACGATACCAGCGGCTCTCTATCGCAAAAATATTGTCGCACGGCAGTAAAAACGCCAGCGCATGATCAGGACGCAGAGCTTCAATGCCAACCCGTGCTTTACCATTACCATCAAAACGGGCGACGTAACGCAGCACTAAACCAGCCTCCTGTGCAGCGGCGACCCGCTGTGCCATCGATTCATTAAGCTTTAAGTTCTGCTCAAAGAAGTGATCAAGTGAGACCTGCTCGAGTGCGCTCGGCACTAATGACTCAACGCGCACCTGTTCGGGTTCAATATCGTAGCCCGCTTCACGCGCCAGAATCACCAGTTTTCGCATGACATCTTGCCCCGAGAGATCGTCGCGCGGATCAGGCTCAGTCAGCCCTTGCTGCCATGCCTGTTCGACCAATGCGGTAAACGGCTGGCTGCCATCGTACTGCAAAAATAGCCATGACAGTGTGCCAGAGAAAATACCGCTGATCGCCAGTATGCTGTCACCGCTCTCACGCAGATCACGGACAGTATGGTTAATCGGCAAACCTGCCCCTACCGTAGCATTATACAACCAGTGGCGACCGGTCTTTTGGAACGCATCGCGGATGGTGCGGTACTGTATAGCACTGGCAGCACCGGCCAGTTTGTTCGCGCTGATAACATGAAAGCCGTGTTCAGCAAAATGTAAATATTGCTCGGCAACCTGAGCACTGGCTGTCACATCAAGCACCACCAGATCATCGAAGGGATGTTGACTCATCCACGTGGCCAGTTGTTGTTCGCTGTGCTCAGAGGCTTCATCATGGAAAAAAGCCAGTGCGCGGCTGGCATCTAGCCCCTGATAATCGAGCCAGCTACGGCTGCTATCAACCACGCCGGCCAGCACAAAATCAAGCCCTGTGCGCGCTGAGAAACTGCGCTGTTCACGCGCAAATAACTCCAGCCAGCGTGAGCCGATATTGCCTTTGCCAAACAGCACCAGCCCCACTCGCTTGTGGGCCT
>NZ_JBOFRH010000402.1:0-14069 GCF_051650925.1 Plesiomonas sp. | reverse complement strand
CCCGCCAGCGCAGACAAACGGTGATTGAGCTGGGTTAAATACACCACAGGTACACCGTGAATTTCACGCACAGTACCGTCTGAAGCCTCGCCTTCTGCATCGGCAATAATCGCCGCCACACCTTGAGCAATCGCTTGAGGAATATAGCGCCGACCGTCGGTCTTATGCCCCATTACTGCAATAAACAGATCGCCCGCAGCCGCAGTGCGGCTGTCTAAGGTCATCTCCCGTAACGCGCACGCCGGGGCGTTATCCACCCAAGGCGCTAATAAAGTGCGCAGATCATGTGTTGACACGGGCGTTACCACTCCTGTTAATAACTACTTCATCTCCCGCAGGCAAGGCGTCTGGGGCGATATTGAGGATCCGCAAAGCTCCACCCATAATGGCGGAGAAGATAGGTGCGGATACCGCACCACCGTAATATTGTCCGGCTTGAGGTTCGTTAATCACCACAACCAATGCCAGACGCGGGTTACTCGCCGGTGCAACACCCGCGGTATACGCAATGTATTTATCGATATACTTTCCGTTCGGGCCAATCTTTTTCGCCGTACCGGTTTTAATCGCAATTCGGTAGCCATCGATAGCTGCACGTCGGCCACCACCACCGGGTAGTGCCACGCTTTCCATCATATGAATGACTTTACGGGTCACCTCTTCAGAGAAGATACGGTTACCTTCAACCGGCGGATCAACTTTGGTGATCGACAACGGACGATAAACACCGAAACTGCCAAGTGTGGCATACGCACGAGCCAACTGTAGTGGCGTGACCAGCAAGCCATAACCGAATGAGAACGTAGCGCGCTCAATGTCAGCCCAGCGATTTTTTTGTAACATCATACCGGTACTTTCACCCACCAACCCCAGATTGGTCGGCTGACCAAAACCGAATTTGCTGTAGGTTTCCGGCAGTGCGGTTTCTGGCATCGCCAGTGCAAGGTGAGACACCCCAACGTTACTCGATTTTTGCAAAATACCGGTCAGCGTCAGTTCAGGGTAGACCACGGTATCTCGTACCCGATGTCCGTTTACATAGAACGGCATGGTATTGAGTACCGCAGACTCTTTAACGATTTTGCGATCAAGGGCAGTCAATACCACCAGCGGTTTAACTGTCGAGCCTGGCTCAAACGTATCGGTAATAGCCCGGTTACGGTAGTGCGCACTGTCAATTTGCCCACGATTATTCGGGTTATAAGAGGGCAGGTTTGCCATCGCCAAGACTTCACCGGTCTGAACATCAAGCAAAACAATAGAGCCTGACTCGGCTTTATTAAATGCCACCGCATTTTTTAACTCGCGGTAGGCCATCGCCTGTAAACGCTCATCAATACTCAATGACAAATCGTGTGCCGCACGGCTTTCAACTGAAGAGATATTCTCAACTACGCGCCCAAAACGGTCTTTACGTACGATACGCTTACCAGGTTCACCGGTTAGCCAAGTATCAAAACTCTTCTCTACCCCTTCAATGCCTTTACCATCAATATTGGTAAAGCCCAGAATATGTGCGCTAACCTCGCCGCTCGGATAAAAACGGCGCGACTCTTGTTTAAGGTAAATTCCGGGGATTTTCAAATCACGCACATAGCTGGCCAGTGAAGGGCTAATCTGACGTGCCAGATAGGTAAAACGGGAGGTAGGATTGGTTTTAACCCGTGAGGTCAGCTTATCCAGCGGGATCCCCAAAGCATCTGCCAGTGCAGACCAACGCTCGGTTTTATCCAACGACGCTTTTTCAGCGATCTCTTTGGGATCGGCCCATACTGCATCAACAGGCACACTGACTGCCAATGGACGACCGGCTCTGTCGGTGATCATGCCGCGCGGAGTAGCAACAGATTGCACCCGTAACGAACGCATATCCCCTTCACGGATCAAGCGATCAGGATTGATCACCTGAATCCAACTGGCACGCAGCAATAGGCCAACGAGCGCCAGCCCCATTACGCCGCCCACCAATAAATAACGCCAACGGATAAAACTGGAGGTATCTTCCGGTTTTTTTACTTTCGCAGTTCGGGTTGGTTTAATCATTACTGTTTAACCACTTTTTCCTGTGCAGGCGATACGCGCTGCATCTGCAGTTTCTCACCCGACAGCCGCTCAACCCGGTTGTGCTCACCAAGAGCATTCTCTTCCAGAATTAAGTTGCGCCACTCTATATCCAGCGCATCACGCTCGAGTACCAAATGCTCACGCTCCACAATCAGCAGACGTGTACGGTGGGTGCTTAGAACCACGGCAATCGCGGAACAAAACACTAACACCACCAGCAAAAGCGGTAACTTACCGAAACGGCATAAATCTTCACCGATGATGGAGGTTAACGAATGGCGCTCGACACTCATCTTTCTGCTGTCCGCTCGGCTAAACGCAGAACTGCGCTGCGTGAACGCGCATTACGTTCAACTTCTTCATCCGACGGCATAATGGCTTTACCGATCGCGACCATTTTTTTACCGTGTGCCAACTGAGCTTCGGTTAAAGGCAACCCGGCCGGAATTTCTGGGCCTTTGCTTTGGCGGCGAATAAAGCGTTTTACAATCCGATCTTCTAGCGAATGGAAACTGATCACCGACAAACGACCACCCTCAGCCAAAATCGGCAATGAGCCCTCTAACGCGCGTTCAATCTCTTCCAACTCACTATTGATATAGATACGAATAGCTTGGAAAGTCCGTGTGGCCGGATGTTTATGCTTCTCTTTAAACGGGCTGGCGACCGCAATTAACTCTGCCAGTTCACGGGTGCGAGTCATTGGATTTTCACGATTGCGCTCAACAATGGCACGCGCAATACGCTTGGCAAACCGCTCTTCACCAAATGTTTTAAGTACCCAAGCGATATCATCAGCTTCGGCTTTCATCAGCCACTCTGCCGCCGACTGACCACTTGATTGATCCATACGCATATCTAGCGGGCCATCACGCATAAAACTAAAGCCACGCTCAGCTTCATCTAACTGCGGTGAAGAGACACCCAGATCAAGCAAGAAGCCATCAATTTTGCCGTTCAGCCCCAGTTCATCAACATAGTGCTGTACGTTGGAAAATGGCCCGTGAACAATCTGAAAACGCGGATCATCAATAGTTTGTGCTTCGGCGATGGCCCGTAAATCACGGTCAATGGCAATCAGACGACCTTCTGGGCCTAATTTTGACAAAATCAGACGAGAGTGCCCGCCACGGCCAAACGTACCATCAATGTAGATACCGTCAGGGCGAATCGCTAAACCCTCTACTGCTTCGTGCAGCAGAACGGTTACGTGCTGGTAATTTTCAGACATAATTATAAACACAGATCCTGTAATCGGGCCGACAACACCTGTGGTGTCATCCGCTCCGCTTGAATATCGTCTTGAATTTGTTGCTGCCAAACATCAGCACGCCAAATCTCAAATTTATTAAGCTGCCCCACCAACACTATCTCTTTCACTAAATCTGCATGCAGACGTAAATGAGTGGCCAGCAGAATTCGCCCTGCACTGTCTATTTCACACTCTGTAGCGTGCCCCAATAGCAAACGCTGAATACGCCGCTCGTTTGGGTTGATACTCGACAAGGTCATCAATATCTGTTCTATGCGTTCCCACTCTGGCAGCGGGTACAGCAGCAGGCATGGGTGGTGAATATCCAGAGTACAAATAAGCTGCCCCTGACACGCCTCTAACAGCGATGTCCGGTAACGCGCGGGGACGGCCATACGCCCTTTATTATCCAGATTTAAAGTATGGGCACCACGAAACATGACTTAGCATCCCCCTGCACACCCAAAATTCACCACTAAAACCCATAAATTCCCACAAATGCAAGTTTACGGAGGGGGGAAAAAGCTTGTCAAGCAAAGAACCGCATGAATCATCCGGCTTACCTACTAAAATCGAATATTTCAGACTTTTCGGTATCATCTGGACATGGAAATACAAAAAATGCACTGTTTTTAGATATGAATAGCCAGATCTTGGTTATCACCTTAATCGGCAAAAGTAGGCAGTGTACGGATAACTGAGCGTACTGTAGATAACAAAAAAGCCACGTTCTTCAACGTGGCTTTTTTGTTTGAAACGAGGGAATTAGCCGATAAGCCGGGTTCTGTCGTGGACAGTCATTCCTCTAGGCCAACACTCGCGCGTTGGCTCAAGCAACCTACCCGGGTTCAATGCGGGCCGCACCAATGAACCCCTATTTGGTCTTGCTCCGGGTGGAGTTTACCGTGCCACGAACTGTTACCAGTCGCGCGGTGCGCTCTTACCGCACCCTTTCACCCTTACCTGATCCCTTACGGGCCATCGGCGGTTTGCTCTCTGTTGCACTAGTCGTAGGCTTGCGCCTCCCAGGCGTTACCTGGCACCCTGCCCTATGGAGCCCGGACTTTCCTCTCCCCCGTGTGTCTCCCCGAAGGGACGACCACGAAGCAGCGACTGTCTAGCTAACTCCGCGGCGGATTATATAGAGAAACCGATCACAGTGCCAGTGAAATACACCACAAAGCCATTACTCGGTGAAATGTTCTAATCCATAACGATATAACGCATTTTTCTTAACGCCATGGATCTCAGCCGTTAATGCCGCCGCTTTCTTCAGCGGCAGATCTTGCGCCAATAAACTTAAGGTTTTGATCACCAAGGCAGACAATGCATCATCTTCAGCCGGTTTAGCACCTTCAACCACCAGCACCATCTCACCACGGCGACGCACTTCATCCTCTTGCACCCACGCCAATAACTCACCAACCGGCGCACCATGAATGGTTTCCCACGTTTTGGTCAACTCTCGGGCCAAGACCACATAACGATCAGCACCCAAAACCGTCACCATATCCTGCAAACTATCCAATAGACGGTGGGTTGACTCGTAAAAAATCAGCGTACGCGGCTCTTCCAATATCGCACGCAAAGTATCCTGTCGCCCTTTGCTTTTCGCCGGTAAAAACCCCTCAAAACAAAAACGATCAGAGGCAATACCAGATGCACTCAATGCAGCAATGGCCGCACACGGGCCCGGTAACGGGATCACTGAAATCTGCGCTTCACGGCAACGGCGAACCAGATGAAAACCCGGATCACTGATCAGCGGCGTTCCTGCATCAGAAATCAGTGCAATGCTGTGGCCTTGCCGCAACTTCTCAACTAAAACCTCTGCTTTTTGTTGTTCATTATGATCATGTAACGCAAAAAAGCGCGCTTGTATGCCAAAATGCTGCAACAATAATCCACTATGACGGGTATCTTCAGCGGCAACCAGATCAACCTGCTGCAACACCTTCAGTGCCCGTTGTGTAATATCGTCTAAGTTACCAATTGGCGTGGGAACTATGTATAAAGTTGCTGGGGTGATGAAAGATTGTTCAGTAGCTTTCATTGTATAGACTTCATTGCCGATTTAAGATTAACCGTCTCTAGGAAGAAACGTGATTGGGATCCCCATGCTTGCCTCTTTATGCACCCGCGTCAATGCAAGACGCATAATTTTACCTGTTTTTGCTACTTTGATGCTGGCCGCATGCCAAATGCCACAGCGTTCAAGCGGCAATATACCGTCATCCTCTGATCTGCTGGCGTCATCGGCCTATTATCTACAACAAGCCAATACCAGCAGTGCCAGTGAAAAAACGCCTTGGCAACTGCTGGCCGTTCAAGCACTGTTAAAAGAGAACAATATTGCACAAGCAACGGCTGAATTGCGCAGCATTCAAGAACCGCTAAGTGATGTGCAGCGCCACGAACAGCAACTGCTGTGGGCCGATATCGCCCTAGCACAAAAAGATCCGGCTACTGCAGCCACCAGACTGGCTACACTCAATGTCGCCATGCTGACACCGGCACAAAAAGCACGCTACTACCGAGCTAAAATTGCCCTCAATAGTGGCCAAAACCAGATTATTGAAGCGGTGCGCGATCATATCGCCCTTGATCAATACCTGACAGATGCCACACAAAAGCAGCAAAACAACGATCAGACCTGGCTATTGCTGACCAAGGCATCTGTCGAGCAGCTTTCTCAAGCTGTGGTTAGCCCGCAAGAGACTATTTTGGTTGGCTGGCTGGATCTGGCCCGAGTCTATCAGGAAAATCGCTATAACCTGCCACAACTCAAAGCCGGTATTGCGGAATGGAAAACACGTTTTCCTAAACACCCAGCGGCCATTACCCTGCCGACTCCCCTGAGTCAGTATCTGACACTACCAGCCGCAAGCATGAATGCCATTGGGCTGCTATTGCCAATCAGTGGTCAAAATCAGGCTCTGGGCGACGCCATTCGTCAGGGTTTTATGGCAGGAATGCTCGAAGATAGCGCGCGTAACCCCAATATTCGTGTTCAGGTTTACGATACCGCAACCAAACCTCTGCCGGCACTGTTACAGCAAGCCGAGCAAGAAGGTGTACGCACCCTAGTCGGCCCACTACTGAAAAATCGGGTAGATGAGCTAATGCGTATGCAATTACCGGCTGATTTATCGATTTTAACCCTCAACCAGCCGGAAACCCCGAATGCCAACCCGAGTGTTTGCTACTACGCACTTTCGCCGGAAGATGAAGCCAGCGATGCTGCCCAACATATTTGGGATCAGGGTCAGCGCACACCACTGGTTCTTGTTCCAAGCTCGCCATTTGGCCAGCGGGTAGGCAATGCATTCAGCCGCCAATGGCAAACCCTAAGCGGTGAACAACCCACTATTCAGTACTTTGGTGATACCGTAGCGCTGCGCCAGTCAATCAACCAAAGCCTGCGTAATCAAGGAAAAGCAGACATCATGCGTCAAGCGCTGGGTGTTTCGCTGCAAGCTGACGCAATGCATGGCCCAATTGATGCCATTTATTATGTCACCACCCCTGATGAACTGGCATTATTAAAGCCGTTTGTTGACGCATCAATCATGCCGGGATACCAGCGCCCAGCGCTGTATGCCAGCTCACGCAGCAACCAAGCTGGGAATGGTCCTGATTTTCGCTTAGAAATGGATGGCGTACAGTTCAGTGATATTCCGATGCTGACTACCGCCAACTCACCAGCGGCACAGCGTGTTGCTCAGATCTGGCGTAACCCTGACTATTCACTGTCACGCTTGTATGCCATGGGTATGGATGCATGGTCACTGGCCAACCATATGAATGAATTGCGTCAAGTGAACGGCTACCAGTATGCTGGGCAAACCGGTTTACTCAGTGCTGGTGAAAACTGCACCGTAAACCGCCAGCTCAACTGGTTACGCTACCAAAACGGTGGATTGCTTCCAGTTGCATCAGCCAACACAACGACCGACACTGATAGCCTTGTCACTCCGCCATCAGATGCGCTGTATGACGGTTTAAGCACAGACCCTGTTCCGGCAACAGCACAGTAAGCCGACAGTGGCAGCCACACACAACGCCTCACAACGTGAACGCGGCGCGCACTACGAACAGATGGCGCGCCGCCATTTAGAACAGCATGGGCTGTGCTTTATTGCAGCCAATGTAACGGTTCGCGGTGGAGAGTTGGATCTGATCATGCGTGATCAGTATGATTGGGTTTTTGTTGAGGTACGCTATCGGCGATCAAACCGTTACGGTTCTGCCGTTGAAAGTATCACAGCGAAAAAACAGCAACGCTTGTATCATACCGCTGCAGTCTGGCTTCATCAGCGTGGATTGAGCATAGAAACACAATACTGCCGCTTCGATATTGTGGCAATTGACGGGCCAGATGACACCATCAGCTGGTATCGCAACACCTTACAACATCAATGACAGACGTTATGCTAGAGCAAATTAAAGCCTGTTTTACCGAAAGTATCCAGACACAAATCGCGGCAGCCGAAGCACTACCGGATGCCATTGCGCGTGCAGCCATGATCATGGCTCAGAGCCTGCTGAACGGCAATAAAATTTTATGCTGTGGGAATGGGGCATCAGCCGCCAATGCCCAGCACTTCACTGCCTGTTTGGTTAACCGCTACGAAACAGAGCGCCCAAGCTTACCGGCAATAGCACTGACCGCAGACAGCATTATGCTGACCGCCATTGGCAACGATGACCTGCACACCGAAGTGTATTCCAAACAAGTACGCGCACTAGGGCAAAACGGCGATATTCTGCTGGCTATTTCAACTAAAGGAAACAGTAAAGATATCGTCAAAGCAGTAGAGGCCGCGGTGACCCGTGATATGACCATTATCGCCCTAACCGGATATGACGGCGGTATTTTAGCCGGATTACTGGGCGAGCAAGATGCGGAAATTCGCATCCCCTCACACCGGCAGTCCCGCATTCAGGAGATGCATATGCTGACACTGAACTGTTTAAGTGATCTGATTGATCGCACTTTATTTCCGCATCAGGATAATTAATACCACCCTGCCTGACAGGGTGAATTCCATCAATATAACAAGAAATAACTTAACTCATCTAAGGAGAGCACCATGAGTGTCACCCGTAAACTGGGCATTATTCTGCTGGCCTTTATGCTGCAAGGATGTATTGGTGCCGTTTTAGTCAGCTCAGCGGCGGTTGCCGGAAAAGTTGCTACCGATCCGCGCTCGGTAGGCGGACAAATTGATGATGAAACTCTTGAATTACGCGTCGGCGATGCACTAGCAAAAGATGCGCAAATCCGCAAAGAAGCTCGCATTTTGGCGACCGCATACGAAGGTCGGGTCCTGCTTGTAGGTGAAACGCCTACTCAAGCACTGTCAAAGCAAGCGGCACAAATCACCGCTGGTGTGAATGGCGTAACGGCGGTTTACAACGAAATTCGTATCAGTAAACCTATCAGCTTTGGCACTATTTCAAATGATACTTGGATCACCACCAAAGTTCGCTCACAACTGCTTACCAGCGATAAAGTTAAAGCCAGCAACGTGAAAGTGACCACCGAAAATGGTGAAGTATTCTTAATTGGAAAATTAACGCGGGCAGAAGCGGAAGAAGCAACCAACACTGCACGAAATGTTGCCGGTGTTAAACGCGTCGTTAAAGTCTTTGAATACCTCAATTAAGTCAGCTGTCTACAACATCGGCCTAAATAACCGAACTGAAACACTGAACGCCGCCACTCAGTGCCAAAGTAAAAGGCAGAAGGTAAAATTTAAAAAGTCAGGCTAAAACGAAAACAAAAAATGCAGCGTTAGCTGCATTTTTTTATCTTACTTTTTATAGCGTTATGGCATGTGTATCCGTTCTATGATCATCACAACACAGATCATATGCGGTATTGAACCCCAGAAATTACTTCACCACACGCAACATAGGTTTCGCACGTGGGCGCGGAGGCTCATCATCAGGGCCATCACTGCCATCAGCCAACTCCTCGACTAATGCCAAAGCTGGCTCAACAGAAGGTGATTCATCCAAAATATCCGGCATTTCATCTTCCGGCACATCATAGGCCACTTCAGGTTCGAACAGAGTACCCGCACCATTTTCACGCGCATACAATGCCAACACCGCCGCAAGCGGAACGTCAACTTGCTGTGGTACACCGCCAAATCGGGCATTAAACCTTACGGCATCATTACCCAACTCCAGATTCCCCACGGCACGCGGCGCTATGTTCAGCACTATCTGACCATCACGCACGAACTCCATCGGAACTCGTACGTTAGGTAACATAGCATCAACCACCAAATGCGGAGTTAAGTCATTATCTAACAACCACTCATAGTAGGCCCGAACCAGATACGGACGACGTGGTTTCATCTGGGTTAACTCCATAATCAGACCTTACCGTGCAGGCGAATTTCGCGCTCAGATTCAGTCAGTGCCGCCAAAAATGCATCACGTTCGAATACGCGAGTCATATAGGCTTTGATCTCTTTTGAACCTGGGCCGCTCAGCTCAATACCCAGTACCGGCAAACGCCACAACAGCGGAGTCAGGTAGCAATCGACCAAGCTGAACTCTTCGCTCATAAAGAACGGATATTCAGCAAAAACCGGAGCAATTGCCAGTAACTCTTCACGCAGTTGCTTACGCGCCATATCCGCTTCAGCCGGTGTGCCCTGCTCAATTTTCTCAAGCAGCGTGTACCAGTCTTGCTCGATACGGTACATCATCTGACGACTTTGACCGCGTGCCACAGGATAAACCGGCATCAGTGGTGGATGAGGAAAACGCTCGTCCAAATACTCCATGATGATACGTGCGTTATAAAGAACTAACTCACGATCGACCAGGGTTGGTACTGAATTATACGGATTCAGATCAAGCAAATCTTCTGGCAGATGCTCAGCATCAACCTGTTCAATTTCTACGCTCACGCCTTTTTCAGCAAGAACAATTCGAACTTGATGACTATAAATATCGGTTGCACCAGAAAATAGCGTCATCACCGAGCGTTTGTTAGCTGCGATAGCCATTCAACCCTCCACTTTCACTCAAATACACAAACGGCAAAAGGGGGCTCAAGCCCCCATGCCGGTCGGATAAACCGAAAAACAGGCATCAGTTTCGCATAATTAGTGTACGTCGCGCCAGTATTCCTTTTTCAGCAAGTAAGCAATGATGAAAAAGAACACTAAAAACCCAAGCACCCAATACCCGATATGCTGACGCTCTTTTTTCATTGGTTCGCCAGAATACTCCAAGAAATTAGTGATATCGCGTACCGCGTTATCATACTCCTCAGCATTCAACTCCCCCTGACGCACAATTTCAGTACCCACCACAATCTCGTGTGATTGGCCATCAATCTCATGCGTCTCTTTTTTCGCAACTGGCGTTCCCTGCAACTCTTCTAACACATGTGGCATCCCGACATTGGGGAAAATGGTGTTATTAACACCAAATGGTCGGCTTGGGTCTGCATAAAAAGAGTGCAGATAGGTATAAATCCAGTCAGGGCTACGCAACCGCGCTTCTAGCGTTAAATCTGGCGGCGGAGCACCAAACCATGCTGCCGCGCTCTTTTGCGGCATTGCGTTCTCCATCAGATCACCAATTTTTGCGTGTGGATCAAAAATCAGGTTCTGTGTCATCAGCTCTGGCGGGATCCCCAAATCAGTGGCAACCCGCTCATAACGTTGATACTTGGTTGAGTGGCAACCGGCACAATAATTCATAAATAACTTAGCACCATTTTGCAATGAGGCTTTATCACTCAGATTATTGTTTGCCTTCATCAAGGTTACACTTTCTGATGCTACCGTAGGCAGTGAGACAGAAAGTGCAGGTAACAACGCAAATAAAACAATCGTCAGTTTTTTCATTTGAATGTCACCCTTTCTGGCAAAGGCTTGGTTTTTTCATTTTTGCTGTAGAAAAACAGCAAAACAAAGAACATGAAATAACACACCGTAAAAATTTGCGATAATAGGGTATAGGTTGGTGTAGCCGGTAACGTCCCTAAAATACCTAACGCAATAAAGCTAACGGTAAATAACCCGATATTCCAACGATGAAAAGCACTGCGGTAACGCACTGATTTGACCTTACCACGATCAACCCACGGCAATAAAAACAGTACCGCTATCGATAAGCCCATCATGATCACCCCCAACAACTTATCAGGAATGGCGCGCAAAATGGCGTAGAACGGGGTGAAATACCAAACCGGAGCAATGTGTGGCGGTGTTTTTAAGCCATTTGCCGCTTCAAAGTTAGGTGGCTCAAGGAAATAACCGCCCATCTCTGGGTTAAAAAAGATCACATAGCAAAAGAAAAATAGGAAACCGGCGACCCCCATAATATCTTTTACGGTGTAGTAAGGGTGGAACGGAATTGCATCTTTCGGCCAGCCGTTGGCATCTTTATTCTTTTTGATCTCAATACCATCAGGGTTGTTTGATCCCACTTCATGCAAAGCCACAATATGCAGGAAGACCAACAGTACCAACACCAACGGAACGGCAATCACGTGTAGGGCAAAAAAGCGATTCAGTGTGACACCCGAAATGACATAATCACCACGGATCCACAATGTCAGTGCGTCACCGATCCCTGGGATCGCACCAAACAGTGAAATGATCACCTGTGCGCCCCAAAATGACATCTGACCCCACGGCAACAAGTAGCCCATAAATGCTTCAGCCATCAGCGCCAGAAACAGCAGCATGCCGAAAATCCACAGCAACTCGCGCGGTTTTTGGTATGAACCGTAAATCAGCCCGCGAAACATGTGCATATAGATGACAATAAAGAAGAACGAAGCACCGGTAGAGTGCATGTAACGCAGCAGCCAGCCGTACTCAACATCACGCATGATGTATTCGATAGAGGCAAATGCCCCTTCAGCAGACGGGTTGTAGTTCATCGTCAACCAGATCCCAGTGATGATCTGATTCACCAACACAAGCATTGCCAGCGATCCGAAAAAATACCAAAAATTGAAGTTTTTCGGCGCAGGATATTCGCCAACATGTTTGTTGTAGGTTGCGGTTAAGGGGATCCTGGCATTAATCCAGTCGAGTAATTTATTCATTTACGCAGCCACTCCCTTGTCATCTACGCCAATGATAATGGTATTGTCGTCGACAAATTTATACGGCGGGATCATCAAATTTAATGGTGCGGGAACGCCCTGAAATACGCGACCTGCCATATCAAATTTTGAACCGTGGCATGGGCATAAGAAGCCTGACTGCACGCCTTCAACTTGTACGCCAAAGTTTTCTGGAACATAACTCGGTGAGCAACCTAAGTGTGTACAAATCCCGACCGCAACAAAAATATCGGGTTTAATCGACCGATAAGGATTACTCGCATACTCAGGTTGTTGTGGTTCGGAAGATTGTGGATCGCGCAGTTTTCCATCGTGCGTGGCCAGTTCATCCAATACCACTTTGGTTCGACGTACAAGCCAGACAGGTTTCCCCCGCCACTCGACTCGAATCAACTGCCCTTCTTCTAATTTGCTGATATCGACCTGAACCGGTGCACCTGCCGCCTTGGCCTTAGCACTGGGATTCCAGGATTTGATGAAGGGTACAGCTACAAAAACTGCCCCTACGCCACCGACTACGCCAGTTGCGGCAGTTAAAAAACGCCGGCGACTGTTGTTTACAGGCGCATTGTTCATCCCTCACTCTCCCATCGCATCCCGCTTGGTTATTGTTATTTCCCTGCGGTCTTATTGCTTCCTGACGTGGAACCCCCTGCTAGACACTGAACTTTTAACATTCAAGTAGCATGAGATCCCCATAATTGCAAAAGTCACGCAAATGATAAGAAAAACAACACTTTTTGACAAGTTATTAAAACCTTTTTGCAACATATATAACAACAAAAAAGCCCAGCATAAGCTGGGCTTTTTGAAGGTAATTTGTAACCGCCGAAGCGGTAGCAAATTAACGCTTGGAGAACTGTGGACGACGACGTGCTTTACGCAGACCGACTTTCTTACGTTCCACGCGACGAGCGTCACGAGTAACGAAGCCAGCAGCGCGCAGAACTGGACGAAGGGTCTCGTCGTACTGCATCAGTGCACGGGTGATACCGTGACGGATTGCGCCCGCTTGACCAGAAATACCACCACCAACAACGGTGATGTACAGGTCTAGCTTCTCGCTCATCTCAACCAGTTCCAGCGGCTGACGAACTACCATACGGGCAGTTGGACGGCCGAAGTACTGATCCAGACTACGCTGGTTGATTACGATGTTACCGCTACCCGGCTTGATAAAGACGCGCGCGGAAGAGCTTTTGCGACGGCCAGTGCCGTAGTATTGATTCTCTGCCATTGCCTTGATCCCGTATTAGATGTCCAGAACTTGTGGTTGCTGTGCTGCATGATCGTGTGCAGCACCAGCGTACACTTTCAGCTTACGGAACATGGCACGGCCCAGAGGACCTTTTGGCAGCATGCCCTTAACAGCGATTTCGATCACGCGCTCTGGATGCTTGGCGATCATTTCTTCGAAAGTGGCAGATTTCATACCACCGATATAGCCGCTGTGACGGTAATAAATCTTGTCAGAACGCTTGTTGCCAGTTACAGCAACTTTATCTGCGTTCAGAACGATGATGTAATCACCAGTATCAACGTGCGGAGTGTATTCCGCCTTGTGCTTGCCGCGCAGACGACGAGCCAGCTCGGTCGCCAGACGACCCAGAGTCTTGCCGTTTGCGTCTACTACATACCAGTCGC
>NZ_JBOFRH010000401.1:0-2732 GCF_051650925.1 Plesiomonas sp. | reverse complement strand
GCAGATCAATCATCTGCACCATTTCGCCCACCGAACTGACGTTGCTCGACTCCAGTTTTCCACTGACCAATCGCACGACCGGATCAGCCGCCTGTGGCATGCCATCACGGGTACGAAATAAGCCGTCATCCCCTTTGGTTAGGGTGTTCAGTGCCGGGTTCACCAACTTAATACGGCCAGCTTGCTCCAGTGCATCAGACGGAGCACCTTTGGGTAGATACGAGATAGTTCCGTCACCGCCAACTTCTATTTTTGCCAGCGGCAATGGCAAGTTCATCGGATTACCGTCTTCCCCGAGTATCGGCTGATTGCTGCTGTTCATTAGCTGACCATTTTGGTCAACCTGTAAATGTCCTGCCCGCGAGTAGGCTTCAGTGCCATCAGCAGCACGCACCGAGATCCAGCCTTCACCGGCAATCGCCACATCTAGCTCACGGTTAGTGGTCATAAAACCGCCGTGAGTGAAATCACTGCCCGGCCGCTCGACCATGCTGTATACCCGTGAAGGTAACCCTTCACCGTACGCCTGCATTGAACGAGCCTGCTCGAAATCACTGCGAAAACCTTGTGTGTTGGCGTTAGCCAAATTATTGGCATGCATCTGCACGCCCTGCAGGTTTTGCTTTGCGCCACTCATGGCGATGTAGAGCATTTTATCCATCAGCCACTCCGGCTTTTTAGGGGGATGAACGGCCCTCTCTAATCAGAGAGAGCCGCCTAACAACAAAACCTGATTAACGAATTTGCAAAATGGTCTGCTGTAGTGATTGATCAATTTCCAGCGCTCGTGAGTTCGCCTGAAAATTACGCTGTGCGGTGATCAAATCAACCATTTCAACGGTCATGTTGGTGTTTGACTCTTCCAGTGAACCGCTCATAATCCGGCCATTAGAGCCTTTACCCGGTTCACCAATCAGCATCGCACCCGAATCAGGCGTTGCACGCCACTGCGTACCACCAAGTTGGGTTAATCCCTGTTCATTCGGTACGGTCACCAGCATTACTTTGCCCAGATACTCGCTCTTACCATTCGAGTAGTTCGCCACCATCAAGCCTTCTGGGGTGATATCCACCTTGGTTAAACGGCCAACCACCACGCCATTTTCGGTGATTTTTTTCACGTTAAAATCTGAGGCGTATTGGGTCGGCTTGTCGAAAGCAATATCAATGGTTTGTGAGACATCAGCACCGTTGAGTTTAATTCCCGCGTCTTCCATCGAAACAGTTTTGGCATTTTCCGGTGTTTGTGATTTCAGCGAGCCATCAGAGTTGAACTCCAGCACCACACCCTTCGGATTTTTCTTGGTTGGGTCGGTTGGGCTCGGATCACTTTCCTTTCCGCCTTCAATATCCAGATACTGCTCATCACCATTTTGATCACGCACCGTGTTGTACGATTCCCAGGTGTTGTCACCGGTTTTGACAAAGTAGGTGGTCATCGAATAGCTATTGCCAAGCGAGTCATAAATATTGGTTGAGGTGGATTTGCTGTAGGTCTCAGGATTATCAAAATCAAACGGTACTTTACCCACTACCGGCGCGCCGGAAGGCAGGTTGACACCGATATCAAGTTTGGTAGAGGGTGAAGGTTTGCCCGCTTCGGTCGGCACACGTACCGGCTGGGAAGCCTGTAAACTAACTGACGATGCCTGGCCTTTAGCATCTACAGGCAACACCCGCAGATACTGGCCGTTGGAGTTGACAATGTAGTTGTCTTGATTGAGCTTAAATTCACCGGCACGGGTCAGACTAACGTCTTTATCATCCATTCCGTTAGTCACAGCGAAAAAGCCCTTACCGTTAACTCGCAAATCAAGCGGGTTATTGGTATAGCGTGTTGAACCTTCATGAAATTGCTGAGAGATCATTGAGGTTTGCACACCGCCACCCACAGTAGTACGCGGGTTAGAGAAAATAGAGGTTGAATACACATCAGAAAATTCAGCGCGCGACTCTTTAAACCCAATCGTATTCGAGTTAGCAATGTTGTTACTGGTGGTGCTCAGATCTTTTTGTGCGGCAAACAGGCCACTTAAGGAAACGCTCGACATTATAGGAATCTCCGTAATAGTTGTTCTTCTGTGGGCTTGTCTCCGTCTTCTGACTCTGGCGGCAAGACACCAATCGGCGGAAGCGGTTTCACCTCCGTTGGCGGTGTTTCAGAGCCTGAACCCCCACTCACTTTTCCCACTTCGAGGATCCTACCGATCGGAACCCCCCCCTCAACGCCATTCACATTGATCAGTGCACCCATTTCTGACTGCAGCACCACACTGCTGACACGGTGATAAGAGGCCAACTGGTCAGTGATGTCTTTTTGCTCGCCATCAATTTCCGCGGTAGCTTTCATGGTGTATTTACCGGCTGGCACTTTTTCACCGCTGTCGTTTGTGCCATCCCAGTCAAACCGCACTACGCCGTCTTTTTCACCGTTGATACCAATGGTCTTAATTAGCTGACCGTTCTCATCTTCAATACGTACCGACAAGTTATTCATCTTCTCGCCAACTTTTGAGAAGATAGCCCCACTCACGCTGTCCCCTTCCAACCAAACATCGTTAGTTGGCAGCAACACATCCTGCCCAACCAGTGATGAGGCTTGCAGCGCCTGACCTGAGCCCATAATCTGGTTCATAATGTCAAACTGAGCGGTCATTTGGTTGATGCCATCAATGGTGGAAAATGACGCCATCTGTGACACCATTTGGTCATTACTAACTGGATTAAACGGG
>NZ_JBOFRH010000400.1:0-7536 GCF_051650925.1 Plesiomonas sp. | reverse complement strand
TCAGAGCACGGCTACTTTTAATATGTTTAAGCTACTCGCTCAAGCGCTGTCAAAGCAGTATCAGTTGATTGATTAAATTTTTTCACCGCTCTGCTTTCGCCTAATCTCATCTATCGTCAATAAACCGAAAGCAGAGCGCCGCAATATCAACATGGCAAGAGCGAAGCCCTCATCTATTCAGCTTACTACCGCCATACTCTTTCATTGTAGAGTTATATCGTTGTGTAGCGGCCTATTAGCAAGGCCTGGGGTATACCAACAGGTCTAATGCGAAAGTGATGATGTTTCCAAAGGCACGTGCTCTTCATTTACTGGCGCTACTGTGGCACATAAAAATAACACCCCAAAAAGGAGTACCGTGCCCGCAGCAGGAAGCAAATTGACCCAAAGCAGTGTTTTAGACAGGCGAGCATCAGACAAGCGTTTTGCCATCAGCGCCAGCAGAGCGTAGATGCCGAGCAGCGCATTAAAGATCCATACCAAATGAAAACTAAATGCACCCGAAACAATGCTGATTAACCCTAGCAAACCTTGGCTTATCAAAATAAGTGCGGCTAAAAAACCCAACCCCAAACCAAATTGCATTCTTGAAATTCGGCCGCGAAAAGAGAGCATTAACCATATCCAGTACATCACAATAACCTTATATCGTTCTGTTCTTATTCATTTATGCACAATCAGATATTCTTCATATGCAAACTTACCGCGCACAGGCCGTAAATAATAGAGGCTGAATGAACAGCCTCTGGGAATTATTGAATAAAAACAGACTCAAACATATCAGGTAATAACCTGATGGCAGTTACAGTAACGGACGCTGACTCCGCTGGATCCAGCGCATCAGTAGGCGATCTGCCCCTTTTTCTGCGCTATGTGCTAATTTATCTGTAAGCTTTTTCCGCAAAATATAACGGACTTCGAGTACATCTTTTTCAGCCATCTCGCGCAACAAGATATCGTCACTTGCTGCAATTTCATCAACCAGCCCCAATGCCAAGGCCTGTTCACCGAACCAATGTTCACCGGTAGCGACATGATCAATGTTTAAACTAGGACGATGCTGGGTCACAAAATTCTTAAACAGCTGATGTGTATCCTCCAAATCCTGACGGAATTTCTCACGGCCTTTATCGGTATTTTCACCGAGCATAGTCAAGGTGCGTTTGTATTCACCGGCAGTCATCAGCTCAATATCAATATCGTTCTTTTTGAGTAAACGGTGAATATTGGGGATCTGAGCCACAACACCGATTGAACCGATAATCGCAAATGGGGCAGAAACAATATGATCGGCCACACATGCCATCATATATCCTCCACTGGCCGCCACTTTATCCACTGTGACTGTCAGCTTGATCCCCTTTGCCTTGATCCGTGCCAATTGCGAAGAAGCCAGCCCATAACCATGTACCACACCACCTGGGCTCTCTAAACGTAGCAGAACCTCATCTTTTTCAGTAGCAATGGCAAGTACGGCAGTCACTTCTTCACGCAGTGAAGCAACTTCATGTGCATCCATACTGCCTTTAAAATTCAGCACATAGACACAAGGTTTAGCATGCTCAGGTGTGCTGTTTAGCTGCTTTCCAGCCGATTCATCTGTATTTTCCGGCGTTATACTCGCATCAGCAGTCTTAGTGGCTTTCTCTGCCTCTTTTTCGGCTATTTTTTCTGCTTTCTTACGCTCTTTTTCCTTTATTTTATCGGCTTTTTTCTGTTTTTTACGTGCAATTTTCAACGCATGTTCATCAAGACGCAGCTCTTTAAGCTCATCCACCAATTCACGGTGCTGTTGCCCTAAATCGGTGATTTGCAACTCACCACGCTTGTTCGGTTTGTTACGCTGTGCCAGCCCGAATACCAGTACCAGCAAGCCGCCGATTACGGCAAATACTGTCACTGCTTTGGCTAAAAACACGCCATATTGGTACAAAAATTCCACGGTTAATCCTTAGATTCAAAATGTCATTTTTACATCGTAACAAAAGCAGGCTGAATGCCCAATGTCGCGATAAAAATACAATCTGGGTACAATAGACAAACCATCACGTTGATGCATTAAATTTACTGAGAGAAGAGGGTGTTACGTGGAATATCAAGCGCCTAACCATCTGCTAGAAAATAAAGTGATTTTGGTCAGCGGTGCCGGCGACGGTATCGGCAAGGAAGCGGCTCTCAGCTATGCTCGGCATGGCGCAACCGTGATATTACTGGGAAAAACCGTACCCAAACTCGAAGCGACCTATGATCAGATTGTGGCTGAAGGTGGCGCAGAGCCTGCGATTATGCCGCTGGATCTGATGGGAGCGACCCGCCAGCACTATCAGGATATGGCCGACGTGATTCGGACACAGTTTGGCCGCCTTGATGGTGCGCTGCTCAATGCCGGTATTCTGGGTGTGCTCTCGCCCATGGCGCAATATGAAGAGAAAATCTGGCGAGAGGTGATGCAGGTGAATGTCAATGCGCAGTTTTTACTGTCGCAGGCACTGCTCCCCTTACTGCAACTTGCACCGTCGGCATCACTGATCTTTACCTCATCAAGCGTAGGTAAAAAAGGCCGAGCATTTTGGGGCGCTTATGCGGTATCAAAATTTGCAACCGAAGGGATGATGCAGGTGTTGGCCGATGAGCTGGAAAACAGTGCAGTACGGGTTAACTGTATTAACCCAGGTGGTACACGTACCAAAATGCGAGCCAGTGCGTTTCCGGCTGAAAATGCAGAGTTGCTAAAAACCCCTGCCGATATTATGCCGCTGTATCTGTACTTAATGGGGGATGACAGCCAACATGAAAGCGGAAAGAGCTTTGATGCACAGCCAAACCGCTTACCGGGTGCTGCACGCTAATGTATAGCCGCTCGGGGTAATATCAGTTTTTGTGATACCTCTATTTATCATATCACGGCTGAAAATATCGAAAAAAAAGCCTGCATCTCTTAACAAGCTTGCAGGCTTTTTTATTATGAATCTGTCTATTGCATTTTGGTTTATCACAAATGCAGATGTTACCGCATAGGGATAATACAAGCCCTACGCATCATGCTATAGGGCTTTAACATCACTTACGCCGGACGGCGCGGGCGACGCTGCTTTTGTTGCTGCTGTTGCTGTGCATGGCGACGTACCGCACGGCGGATCTGATTTGGATTACGCTGACGGCGCTGATGCTCTACCGCTACTTTAGACTGGGTTTCAGCATTGAGGCCAACCAGTTCGCGCAAGTAGTTTACATCTTTGAGCTCAAGCTCAGACCAGCCACCACGTGGAACCAGTTTTGGCAGCTTGATATCACCGTAACGCACACGGATCAGACGGCTCACCTGCACGCCTTGTGATTCCCACAAACGGCGCACTTCACGGTTACGGCCTTCAGTCAGTGTGACATTAAACCACTGGTTAATGCCCTCTCCGCCTTGGAATTTGATGGTTTTAAACGATGCCGGACCATCTTCCAGTTGCACACCTAAACGCAGGCGTTGCAGCATAGGATCATCAACGGCACCAAAAACACGCACTGAGTACTCACGCTCAACTTCCTGACTTGGGTGCATCAGGCGGTTGGCCAGCTCACCGTCAGTGGTGAACAGCATCAAACCCGAGGTGTTCACGTCCAGACGGCCTACGGCAATCCAGCGGGCACCCTGCATACGTGGCAGACGATCAAAGACTGTCGGGCGGCCATCGGGATCTTTACGGGTACACAACTCACCTTCTGGCTTGTAATACGCCAGTACACGGCAGATAACGTCATCTTTTTCTTTAATCGATACCAGATGCCCGTCGATACGCACTTTCAGTGATTGACTTGGCTCAACACGATCACCGAGTGTCGCAATTTTACCGTCGATACTGACACGGCCCTGTCCGATGATGGCTTCTATTTCACGGCGTGAACCGTGGCCAGCGCGGGCCAATACTTTTTGCAGTTTTTCGCTCATAGGAGCCAACCTCTTTATTGTCGCCTTCACAGGCGTCGTTCACTGTGTCTACCGTTACTGGCAGCCTGAGTTCAACAGCATTTCTGTCTTCTGTTCAGGCTTATGCACACACTTTTATCTGTACATGATCACTGCGGTGTACGGTGTACAACGCAGTGATGTATTGCCAGTATGACGGAGTAATTCGGTTCTGCCAGATACACCGATTATTAAAGGCATAACGGGTACATAAAGGGCAGAAAATGGGGCAGCATCATACCCGATGCAGCGCATGCCAGCAATCAATCAACGATCAATCGTTAACAATCACTGAAATGGTGTACTGTCGGCTGAACCTTCACGCACGATGACCGGTGAGTCTTCGGTCAGATCAATCACGGTGGTCGGCTGTTGCCCCAGATAACCGCCATTGATAATTAAATCAACCTGATGCTCTAGATTATCGCGGATCTCTTCAGGGTCTGACTCTGCAAAATCATTGCCCGGTAAGATCAGTGATGTTGACATCAAAGGCTCACCGAGCGCTTCAAGCAGGGCTTGAGCAATGGCGTTGTTTGGCACCCGCAAACCAATGGTTTTACGTTTTGGTGTCATCAGGCGACGCGGCACTTCTTTCGTCGCCTTCAAAATGAAGGTATAGGCGTTAGGCGTGTTATTTTTGATCAACCGAAAGGCCGAGTTACTCACCTGTGCATACAGAGAAAGCTCTGATAAATCGCGGCAAACCAGTGTAAAATTATGTTCAGGATCAAGCTGGCGTAAACGCACAATAC
Organism: Plesiomonas sp.; assembly: GCF_051650925.1. Taxonomy (NCBI): domain Bacteria; kingdom Pseudomonadati; phylum Pseudomonadota; class Gammaproteobacteria; order Enterobacterales; family Enterobacteriaceae; genus Plesiomonas; species Plesiomonas sp. Next base: position 2,823 of record NZ_JBOFRH010000400.1, on the reverse strand, counting down.
GATCCATCGCGTGTTTATCACCGACCATACAGCCCATGGCATAGCCTGAGTCAGTCGGATAAACAATCACTGCACCTTCGCGCAGCAGGGTCACTGTCTGATTAATCAGACGAGTTTGCGGGTTATCTGGATGGATATAAAAAAACTGGCTCATGCTCTCTCCGAACCTGTCACTGCCACACAGCACTGTTGATCAAACAGTCATAGAATCAGATGGTAATTGATCAGACGGCAATAACCATGAATCCCAGACAGGGGTACAATCAGCCGGTAGCCATAATTTCCGTCCGAGCTCTATCCAAGCACAGGGTTGATGAAAATCAGAACCTTGTGACACTGACAGGTGATACTCTTTTGCATACGCAGCTAACTGGCTGCGCTCATGCGGCGCTTGCTGACACTGCGCCACTTCAATGGCATCTCCGCCTGCATTAGCAAAGGCATTCAGCAGGTTTTTCAGCCATTTAGCAGATAATCCATACCGAGCAGGGTGCGCTAAAACGGCTTGTCCGCCTGCGGCATGAATGGTGCTAATCGCTTGATTTATTGTACACCATTGTGGCGGAACATATCCGATTTTCCCTTTTGCCAGATATTTCTTAAATACGCCCTGCATGGTACTGGCAATACCCAATTCAACCAGATAGCGCGCATAGTGCCCCCGACTAATTGCACTGCCCTGTGCATACTTTTGCGCACCGGCAAGTGCATCGGGAATGCGGTGTTTTTCCAGCCGAACCGCTATTTCAACAGATCGAGCGTGGCGCTTTTCCTGCTGTTCGGCAATTAACTGCTGTAACGGCAGAGATTCAGGGTCAATATTTAGCCCGACAATATGGATCTCGATGTTTTCCCAGCACGTAGAAAGCTCTATGCCGTTAATGAGCTGCAATGGCAGTTGAGCATCGGTTATCGTCTGCCGAGCTTCTGCTAACCCGCTGACCGTGTCGTGATCAGTTAATGCTAATACGTTGACCTGCTGCGCCACCGCGCGCTGTACCAATTCAGTCGGCGTTAAACTGCCATCAGAGGCGGTGCTGTGGCTGTGCAAATCAAACAGAGGAAAACGATCACGTAAGGATTCAGTCATTACTATTCCGGTTACTCAACAGAAGGCATTACATTCCACCAACAGAGTCACCGTACCGCGACAACATCCGTTGCTTTATCACAAAATACACTTTTATGTGCTTATGATCTCATTTTATCGCAGCATCTTATGATTAACAGCGTTTAGCGCTACGGCATGATAGAAAAACAACCAAAAACAGGTTGACAAAGCATCAATGTATCAGCTTAATAGTACAAAAGGCGCACGGAGTTTAATAATGCAGCAGACAGACCGTAATACCCCGATGACTTGCAATGTTAAAAGTGTTAATCATTACGGTTGGCGCAACTCTCTCTGTGCGGGCGCTGTTTGGGTCTTTTCTTGATGCTCTAAGAATTTTCCTTTGAACAGACCAAGCCCGCTGATGCGGGTTTTTTTATCCTTTTTAAACAGTTAACGGAATAACAGTGAGGGCATATGCCAGTAAAACCACAGATACAGGTCTTTTGCAGAGATGTTCCCTATTACGCTGATCCTACGCGGGTATTTGAGGCCTTGTGTGGGGAAAACCCTGCAACCTTGTTACTTGATTCAGCTGAAATCAACAGCAAAAAAAATCTAAAAAGCCTGTTGTTAGTTGATGCAGCGGTCAGATTAGAGTGCCGTGAAAATCAGGTTATGTTACAGGCACTGTCTGATAACGGGCTACGTGTGCTCGATATCCTGCAACAAGCGTTAGCGTCCGCAGAGCTGACCGCTGGCGTAATACAGCAGCGTAACGCTGCACAGTTAACCCTGCACTTTGTGCAAGACGATACCGCACAAGATGAAGACTCACGGCTAAAAAGCGTTTCAGTGTTTGACAGTTTACGGGCGATATTACAGGGTATTGAAAGCCCTGCCGAACACCCTGAAGCACTGTTTATCGGCGGGCTATTTTCATACGATTTAGCCGCACAATTTGAGCCGATGCCGACCGTACAACATGATCAGCGTTGCCCTGACTTTTGTTTCTATATCGCAGAAACGCTATTAATTATGGATCACCAGCATCAGCGGGCGCATGTACAAACCTCGGCATTTGCCAGCTGTGTGCATGAACAACAGCGGCTGGCCAACCGCCTGCTAACCATTTACCAACAGCTACAAACGCTGCCGACTGCCCTACCCGCTCCGGCACTGACGCAGAGTCTGTTGACGGTTAGCCACTCTGATCTGCAATTTTGCCAAACCGTTGAAGCATTAAAAGCACATATTCAATGTGGGAATATTTTTCAGGTTGTGCCATCACGCCGCTTTAGTTTGCCCTGCCCAAACCCGTTATCCGCCTACCGTGAACTGAAACAGAGCAACCCCAGCCCATATATGTTTTTTATGCAAGATGCACTCTTTACGCTGTTCGGCGCATCACCAGAAAGCGCGCTGAAATTCACTGCCACCAGCCGTCAGGTTGAAATTTACCCGATTGCCGGTACGCGGCCACGTGGTAAAACCCCTTCCGGCACGCTGGATTATGATCTGGACAGCCGCTTAGAGCTGGATTTACGGTTGGATAAAAAAGAGCTGGCAGAGCACATGATGCTGGTTGACTTAGCCCGTAATGATGTGGCGCGCATCAGCGAGCCGGGTAGCCGTTACGTGGCCGATCTGCTGCACGTTGACCGCTATTCCCACGTCATGCACTTGGTTTCGCGGGTTATCGGGACATTACGCTACGATCTTGATGCGCTGCACGCTTATCAGGCCAGTATGAATATGGGCACGCTTACCGG
>NZ_JBOFRH010000399.1:0-1738 GCF_051650925.1 Plesiomonas sp. | reverse complement strand
TAGCAATCACCTGCAGTTCATGCCCCTGCACCGAAAAGCAAAAATAAGAAGATGAAGAGCCGTTGATAACACGCAGCCGGATACGCTCACCGGGCTTCGCCTCCACGATAAATGGCTTTTCTGGCAAGCAGCCATTAAGAGGGAAACGGGTATATTGCACATCCACACCAAATTTTTTGCCGCCCGGATACGGAAAAACAGCTTCTTTCGGCGGTAATGTTGGCGCTATGGCCGCCTCTGGCGCTGGCTTATGCTGTAACGCATCCAGCACTTGATACGGATCAGCGGATAAGCGGTCCTCCATAAACAGCACCGCTTCTTTGTCGTAAACAAACGGCTCATCAGGATCTTCCAAAATCAACGGGCCCGCCAAGCCCTGCTGATCTTGCAAGCCAAAATGCGAGTGATACCAATAGGTTCCCCCCTGCACTACCGGCCAGCTGTAGGTGGTTTCTACACCTTGCGGGAGCGGCACTTGCGAAACATTCGGCACCCCATCCATCAAGTTAGGCACTAAAATTCCATGCCAATGTACGGTGGTCGGCTCTTTCATCCGGTTACGCACGGTGGTGTAAAAGATATCCCCTTTTTTGAGCCGAATTTCCGGCCCACATGGCTGATCATTAATCTGAATCAGCTGGCAGCCTTGCGGCATTTTTGGCCCGTAGGCGATATCCAAGTTAAATTGTTGCCATGGGAAATTGCCGGATAACGGCGTCGGAATCGCCGCTTTGCCTTCATCCTCAGGCGCTGAAGATGGCATGCATGCCGCTCTAACACTCGACGACAAAGCCAATAGCGGCTGTGCCGCCAGCATTGCGCCTGTCACCCCTAACAGCTTACGACGAGTCAAATTGCAGGAGGCTGACTCCTGCGTTGAAGCCGTTGCACTGGTACGATGGAAAATAGATTTGATATTCATCTGGACAACCACAAAATACAGTCAATATTGTCATGCTGCGCCACACTGCTACATGCGTATAAATCCATCAGATAGTGACCGAGCGGCGTACAGCATCATTATTGGTAGGATAACGCTGCGGGATTTGTCGGGTTATCAGGCTATGTAAGCAAAAGCCGCAAACCGTATTGCCAATTACAACTGGCAATATCCGGTATTCATCCGCTACAACCCGCAATATCAAGGCCCGTACTCAAGGAATTACAACGAACTAGGTGAGACTGTAAGTAAAAATCGCAGGAAGGAAGGGTAGCAACACAAACAAAAAAGCCGAAGAGCACCACGCACTCTCCGGCCTGTATTCAGAGAATTTTCGCTAGAATAAGCGTTTTTTAATCTGCCCCAACGCGCTCACTACCACAAAAACCGCCATGCCGACCAATACACCAAACAGTGCATTCAGGAACATTGGCATCAGGGCTGTTAATACGCTCCCCATAGAGCCCATCAATGTCAGTGACGCAGTCAAATCCAACATAGCTACCGACACAAAATGCAAGCCGTGCGCCACAATGCCGCCACCGACCATAAACATGGCAACGGTACCAATCACCGTCAGCGAACGCATCAAATACGGTGCTGCCATCAAAATGCCATAACCCACTTTGTGCAATACCCGTACCGGTAAACTGTTACCGGGGATGCGCGCCAGATACAAACCACCATCATCCAGCTTCACAATCACCGCCACAATGCCATACACCCCAACGGTCATGACAATCGCCACCGCCGCCAATACCGAGAACTGCACAGTCAAAGAGTAAGCAGCCACCGTAC
>NZ_JBOFRH010000398.1:0-1381 GCF_051650925.1 Plesiomonas sp. | reverse complement strand
CTCGTAATCAAACGGTGCGTAAAAAGGGTCAGATGAAAAAATGTAACAAGGGTTAATTGTATAACGTTATTAGCATGGCAAATTGACATAGCTCAGTCTAGCTGTGTATTGGACAGGAGGTTAATAAAAACAAATTGTTTTATTGTTACATCCGAATGGCGCGGGATTTAGCCCACCGCACGGGCTTTGCGAAACAATAAGACATAATAAGACGCTATATTGTCACTCTCTGCCGCCACTTTGCCGCCACTTGTCGTACGGATTTAGTTTCACCACATCATCCAAGTGATCGGGGGCAAGGTGTGCGTAACGCATTGTATCTGAAATATTATAGTGTCCAAGTGCGCGTTGTAGCATAACGATGTTTCCGCCCGATAACATGAACTGGCTGGCGAACGTATGCCGCAGCACGTGAGTCATTTGCCCAGCAGGTAATGAAATGCTTGTGCGTCTAATCATCCGCTTGAATTGCTCATAGCACGGTGAAAACAGTGGGCCAGTTTTCCCCAAGCTGACCAACTCGTTGTACAACGATTCTGATATCGGAATTGTCCGGTTCCGCTTACTCTTCGAGGTTTCCCCGTTATACGTGATGCGATACTTGGTGATCTGCTGAGACGTCAATTCCTCAGCTTCTCGCCAGCGCGCGCCCGTAGCTAAACAAACCTTTATCACCAACGCGAGATGCGGGTGAGGGTAAGCCTCTGCCGCTGCAAGCAGTTCAGTAATTTGATGGTCCAGTAAAAAGGTCATCTGGCTTTCAGGGGTTTTAGAGCGCCGCAAGATGTTTAGCGGGTTGGGGTGTTTCCATTCACCAAGCCGAATCAGCTCACTGTAAACAGATTTCAGTAACGTCAGCTCATAGTTGGCTGTCGCCACGGAAATCGGTTTTTTGATGTCAGAACGAACGCCGGTACCAAGCTCACCGGCCAGTCGCTTGGCGCGATAGTGGGCCCACATCTTCACATCAACATCAATAGCGCGCGGGTTACCTAAACCTTCGCAAATCGTATTGAGCTTCGACATTCGGCAAACAGTTTGCTTCAGCGCCTGACCATGCAGCTTGTACCAAAGGTCAATCAGGTCGCGCAGGGTTCTGCGTTCTTTAGCCTCTTGGTCAAGCCACGGCTTGCTTTTGTGCTCACTAAGTACAAATGTTTCCCATGCGCTGGCCTCGGCCTTTGTATGAAACCGCTTGCGCTTGCGTGGCCCGTCTCTACCTTGCGGATAAACCTCGGCAAGCCACAGCTTGGGCTTGCCATCTGAAAGTTTTCGTACTGTCATTACAGTTGTCGTGTTTTGCCTAACAGATAAATAGAGGATTGTTCACCTGATAACTCCCCCATCTCTTTGCACTCTGGCGTGCCGCCTTCAAAGATAT
>NZ_JBOFRH010000397.1:0-6520 GCF_051650925.1 Plesiomonas sp. | reverse complement strand
ACAATATCCTGCGCCGTTAGGGTTTCAATTGCGCTGATCAACTGATTACGCCCGTTAAAGGCGGTATTACCGCGCGAAAAATCACCGCTAAAGCGAGCCGCTTCTTCATCCAGCGTTTGCGGAGGCTGACGCAACTCGTTTAACAGGGCATTTTTAAACTGAGTAAATTCCGTTGCTGGCATCGAGGCTAAACGCTCAGCAGCCTGCTTATAAAATGCCTGATAGCGCGCATACAGATAAGCGGGAGTTTTATCCGGCGTTTGCAGCACAAAACTCAACCCCCACTGCCGACCAACTGGCATCGCATAACTGAATACGGCATACCCGAGCTGCTCTTGGGTGCGCAGTTGATTGAAAAATAGCGGTTGTAAAATCTGCCCAAGCAGTGCTGCCCGAGCCTGCCCTTCACGTTCGCCATAACCGAGCGGAACATACAGTGCAGCTAATGCGGAGTCAGAGGCGCTGATCCGACGATCAAAATAGCCATGATGCGCCCGTTTAATTGCAACGGTTTCGCCATACCAAGGTTTATCTCCTGCCGTTTGCAGTTGGGATTTCACTTGTTCCGCCAGATCGCGCACCTGCGCCTGACTGAAATTCCCCACCGCCAACAGTGCCGGTGTTGACTGCTTCAGGAGTTGTGTACGGTATTGCAACATCTCATCAAGCGTAATGCTATCAAGCAGCGCTAAACGTTCTGGGCGCTCAAAATAGGGCACAGCCGAGAGTGATTGCAACGGGATCACTGCCTGCTGATAAGCACGGGTTTTATCCACCGAGGCGAGACGATCACGATACCACGCTTTGGCCTGCACCAACTGGGCCGCCGTAGGGGTAAAGTCACGATAGCCTTGCAGCAATGACAACATCAGCTTTGGTAGATGCTGGGTAAAGCCGCTGGCCGACACTTGTAACCCGTTATCATTCGATGAGCTAAAACCAATCCCGCCGATACCCGCTTGATAACTGAGCTCATCGAGCGAGAGTGAAGCCAGATAATCAGTGAGGGCAAACAGCACCTGATTACGTGCGGTGTTATCTGCATCAGGGTTGCGCAGCGTCAGCGTCACCACCCCTTTTGGCTCATCAGCAAAAACCGTGCTCGGCATTAACCATGCCTGCAAAGTCGGTTTATTGATTACGGCCAGTGGCTTACCGCTGCTATCAGCCGCTTTTTGCAGGGTAAAATCATCCGGAATATACGGGTTCAATGCGGGAAGTTTTAAGTTCAGCGCTGCCCCCATCTGCTGCCAGATGGCAAACTGATCCGGTGTAATTTTATTCACCTGATACGGTGCATCTACAAAATAGGCTTTTTTATTGTGCGGCTCTTTCGGGCTGATAAACCAAATCCGAGCATTTTGCGCTGTCATCAGTGCCAAACGCTGACGAATAGCTTCCGGATTATACTGATCGGCCAGCATGCCAGCATTGAGTACATTGGCAACCGGAACACGCAGCATGTTGTCAGACAAGTCTTCCACATAGCCCATATCACGGGTCACAGACTGATAACGAAAATCGAGTTTCAAGACATCGGCTATCTCATCAAAATAGCTCTTTTGTACCCCTTTTTGCTCAAGTTCACGCAGGTAACGGAATACTGCCGCAATGATCTCATCACGGTGTGCCAGCCCTTTATCTGTCAGTGAAATATAGATCCCGAATGTACCGCCATTACGCGCCTGCATAGGGTCGGCACTGCTCTGAATACCGTCGGCTAACCCTTGACGCAGTAGCCAGTCGGCCAGTGTTCCAGGATTACGGTTATCAATCATATAAGCAATATAAGTGCTGACTTTGCTACGAAACTCACCGCTATCATTCGGAATGGTAAATTCAATGCGCAATGCTTTTAGTGGCTGCACCGGCACATAGTGAATGATCACCCCCTCTTCTTTTTGGGTTGTCACCGGTACAGTCACTTGTGGTGCGCTGATCTTGTGATTGGCAATTTTGCCAAAACTCTGATCGGCTATCGCTGCCATTTTATCGAGCGGCAGTGTTGAGTACAGCACCGCCTGCATAATATTGGCCGAGTAGTATTTATTGTAAAAATGGCGCAATTCGGTATGCAGTTTGCTGTTCGGTTTGTCTGACAGTGTTTCTAAATTTCCGCCAGAAAAACGGGCCGTCGGGTGTTTTGGGTTAATCGTTTCTGAATCAACCTCACCTAAACGCATCCCATCACGCGAGCGTGCCATCACCATTTCTGCATTCACCGCATGGCGTTCACGATCGCCATTTTTGGGATCAAGCAACGGCTCGGCTAACGCATCAGACAAACGATCAACAGCCTGATCAAAAGCGCTATTTTCCACTTCCAGATAATAGGAGGTACGGTACGGTGCAGTACTGGCGTTGTGACTGCCCCCATTTTGATTTAAGAACAGTGAAAAGCCATCTGCTTCCGGATATTTTTTCGACCCCATCAGGATCATATGCTCCAGATAGTGTGCCAGCCCAAGCTGGGCATCGGGATCATCCATTGATCCGACCGGTAAAGTCACTGCTGCCAGTGATTTAGTGGCTTTAGGATCAGAAACCAGCAGCACTGTCATTCCATTTGCCAAGGTGATGGGCTGATACTCACGAGTATCGCGCTCACTTTTTTGCACCGGATCGGGTAATACTTGCCACTGCGACCATGAAAACGGGCTCCACAGCAACGGTACACTCAGCATCAAGGTGCACCATACCCATACAATCCAACGCGTTGGTTGGTCACTTTGCCTCATCGGGCATCCTCCCCTCAATGATGTCTCTTGCTATGCCGTCAGATGACTCATAACCGGTAATAAATAGTGTGTTGTACAGTGTTCAATATTACGTAATGCAGTGTCATTCAGCGCGCCAAATAACCGTTGTAGGTACGGGTCATCGCCCTCACCATTACGGTTAAATCCACCTTGATAACACTCCAGTAAAGCTTTACGGGCTTTTTGCAAACTTAACTCATCTGTTAATAACTGCCCGTTATCATGGCACTTGCCCAGCCATGCCCAACCACTTTTTGGCAGCAACATCAGCGGTGTTTGTAACCCGCTGCAATAACCTTGTGCCAATTCAATTAAATAGCCCGTTGCCGTATCGGGGTCAACCGGTGCAAAACTGAACATACTGTCGCGCCCCAACATACGGCTGTATCCGGCCTGTTGCTGGTTTTGTGCCATGACCTTGCAGTAGACAAGATGTTCAATCCAGAGGTTCAATGCATCAACCGCATTCAGTACACCCGGCCGCCAGCGCAGTAAGCCGTCATCTTGCACCCCCGTCAACCAACCGGTGAGATGCAAAGCCCCAAGCTGCAGATCAACCTCTTTATCCATTACCGTTTGCTGCTGCTCTCTGATTTGACTGCTCAGGGTTTGCATATCACTAAGCTGACGCTGCCAAACCAGTTCACCAAAACGCCCGTACGGTAAACGCCCTTCAGCCTGAATGCGTGCCAAAAACGGTTCTAGCGGCTCTTGTTTTAGTAACGTATTCAAAAGCTGCTGGTTGATGCCGTAACGCGCCAATCCATCCAAATCAAACAGCTCTTCATCAGGCACACCGGTAGCAGGTGTTTCAAAGTTCACTCGTAACCGCTGGCGGAAAAACGTGCGTATCGGGTGACGGTAAAAGTTACGCAATGCGTCCAGCTCAATTTCACTGGCTGTTTCTGATGCGCGCAATGCTGCCGACCAAAATTCAGGCACGGCAACACCTTCCCGCCGCGCTGCCGGTAACCACTCTCGAGCATAGCTGAAACAGGGTGAGTCTGAGAGAAAGTTCTGGCAACTAAAGGGATTAAGCGCCTGTTCTATCACTAAATGTGCCTGTAAATGCTGTTCAGCGGCAGCATTAAGTTGTAACAATTTCTGTGCACTCTCAGCCAGCGCATCAGCTGATGGATGATCTCCCAAGGCCTGATGCAACACGGCTAATCTCTGTGCATCTTCCGGTAAAATCTGGCTTTGGCAGAGATAATCGAGCAACTCACTGACCAGTACAGAAGGAATACGCTCACTGTTATCCTGTACCGACCGGCCAACATAGCTGATATAGAGCTTCTCTTGTGCCGATTGCAGCGCTTCCAGAAACAGGTAACGGTCATCATCGCGCCGCGAACGATCACCGCGTCGTGCACGTGCACCTGCCATCAGATCAAAACCTAAAGGCGGCAGTGTGCGCGGATACACACCATCATTCATCCCTAGCAAGCACACAACCCGAAAAGGGATAGAGCGCATCGGCATCAGAGTACAAAAGTTAACTTGTCCAGCCAGAAAACGCTGGCTGATTCGCTCGTTATCTAGCGCACTGCTCAGACTATCACGCAGCACCGCCAGTGAAAGTGGCGCGCTAAATTGGGCGGCATTCGCTTGTTCAACCAAACGCTGGATCTGCCGGTCAATCAGTGCCAGTACCGCTTCCGTTTCACTGTCAGCCACAAAAAGTTGATTGAGTAATTCACGAAGCTGCAATGACCACTCAGATAAGGTATGAACCTGACTCAATACTGTGCGCCAATGAGCCAGAATTTCAAGCAGATCAGCAAGCTGGCCAACTAGACTTGCCTGTAAGCCAGAGACCTCATCATACGGTAGACGCTGATCATACAACCCCGTTTCGGTGCGCATAGCATAACCGAGCAGCATGCGCTCAACCCCAAAGCGCCACGAATGATTACCCTGTGTCGGTAGCCCCAACTCTGCAATAGCTTGATCGTCTAGCCCCCAGCGAATGCCGGAATCCTCAACCCAGCGGCGCAGCAGCACCAGCCCCTCTTCATTAATGGCAAACTTTTGGGCCAGTGCCGGGACTTCCAGCAAAGCCAAAATATCTTCGGCCACAAAACGGCTTTGCGGCAAACTCAGCAGCGTCAAAAAGGCTTGTAAAATGGGGTGAGCCTGACTAGCACTGCGATCTGAAATTGAAAAAGGGATAAAGCGATTATCACGGGTACTGGAAAAAACCGCCTGAATATAGGGGCTGTAACGGTTGATATCAGCGACCATGACCAAAATATCACGTGGAGTAAGCGTCGGGTCATCAGCCAGCATGCTGAGTAGCTGATCATGCAACACCTCGACTTCTCGCATCGGGCTATGACAGGCGTGAAAAACTATTGAGCGATCTGTGGGATCAATTTCACGGCGAGTATGATCCTGATTTGGCATCAGTACCGTACTGTCTTCGAGCATCAGAATATCGGCCTGCACACGGTGCAGCAGTGAGTCTGGCGCAATTTCAACAAACGCATCAATATCATTTGGAGCAAGCTGGGCCAGCAAATAAAGATTATCGCGCCCTAACTTCCCCATTGAGGCCAGTAGCGGATTACCGCTTGATTCGGGTGCAGTAAAGTTTGCGCCTGGCTGCCCGTTCAGTGTTAGCCAGCGTTTTGCCGCTAGCTTTTGATCCTGAATATCCCCCCAGTAATAACGACACGGGTTGGTAAACATCAGGTGCACATCACAGTGGCGCGACAACGCATTAAGTGCTTCTAAATAAATGGGCGGCAGTGCTGAAATACCAAAAATAAATAACCTTGGTGGAATACCAGCAGGGCGGGTGGTTGCCTGCTCTAAGCCACGAATAAAGTGCTGGTATAAGTTGGCCCTGTGCCATTTGGGTTGCTCAAGCTCGGCGGTAAAAGCAACCAGTTCTCGCCACAGTACAGCCTGCCACGGGTGCTCGCCAGCCAGCTCCTCAGGGGTATCACCCCGCTCCCAAGCCTGAATCCACTCCGGCCGGTAAACCAGATATTGGTCAAAGAGATCGGCGACTCTGGCCGCCAGCTGAAAAGATTTGCGCTGATTGTCATCTTCATTCAAATACCCGCGCAAAGCGGCAAACTCCTCACGCTCCAATAATGGAGGCAACAGAGTCATCAGCTTCCATGTCATCGCATCTTTACTGAATGCACTCTGTTTAGGAATACCGGGTAATACGCAGATAAACATATCCCAGATAAAAGTTGCAGGCAGAGGAAAGGCCAAATTGGCTGCAATACCAAACTCCTCGGCAAGCTGTAAACGGAGCCACTGCGCCATACCGGGGCTTTGTACCAAGATAACATCAGACTCAAAGGGATCGTCGAGCGGATCAATACGCATCAACTGACACAGCAGTGATTTTAAAACATCCAGCTGATTTGAATGGTAAACAGTAAGCACAACGATCCCTCATCTCTTAAGCGATAACGCAAATTGTCAGTTATCGTAAGGGGGGATGCAAATTTAAATGAAATTTACCAAGCTGATGGCAAAGCCAATACATATAAAAACCTAGCCAGATCACCATGACATGGAAAAGGCTTATTAAAAAAGCTCAAAAACGAATACAGTCACGCAGATATCTACCCTACTCTCTTTCTACTCACTGATGCCTGACCCTTGCTTAATCCGTAATAAACGGCTAAAGCTCAGGTTTATATTACTGTCACTTCGTGATGCATATACAGCCGTTACGGTATAACGTTTGATCGTTGAAATGGTTGAAACATTATTTTTTACACAGGATAGCGTAAATT
>NZ_JBOFRH010000396.1:0-8088 GCF_051650925.1 Plesiomonas sp. | reverse complement strand
GCCCGTATGTGCTGTTTAACTCCCCTTTCTCTTGCATATTTTTTACAGCAAGCACGGTGGAGGAAAAACTGAGCGCAAAGCCGAGCAACACCCAGTGGCTGGCGTTTAAGCTTTGTGCCAGTGCCAGCCCACCTATTTTTAGTAATGCCAATAAGAGTGCGACAGCAACGGTTGATAACGCAGTGTAACCGGTGGCACCGGCAAGAACTTCACGACGCAATAATTGACGAATATCCAATTTTAGGCCGATAGTAAACAGCAGCAAAATAACACCAATATCTGCGATATCAGTCAGCAGTGCCATTGACTGGAAACCAGCCGAATGTAAGCCAAATCCGGCCAATAAAAACCCGACCAACGGGGGTAAACCCAGCCGTTGTACCGCAAAACCAGCAATAAATGCCACACTAATGAGAACTAACAGAGAGTGAGAATCAGTCATTGTATCCTTGCAAAAGGTCAGCACTGCTGACCTGTCCATATCAATCGAGGGATAAAGCAGAAAGTCATGAAAATGCCATTTTGCTGATAGCATTCAAGCGTAAAACAGGATTTTTATATGATATCTATCTCGGCAACCGAATCAAAAACATGATTAGGACGAAACGGCATAGCTTCAATATCAGTACGCTTTGACACACCAGAGAGCACTAAGACGGTCTCTAATCCGGCCTGAAACCCAGCCAGAATATCGGTTCGCAAGTTATCACCAATAATGAGCGTACTTTCTGAATGCGCCTGAATTTTATTCAATGCTGCACGGATAATCCATGGGCTAGGCTTGCCGACAAAAAAAGGTTTCCGGCCAGTGATTTTTTCAATCGGGGCGCACAACGCACCACAAGCCGGTGAGTAGCTTGGCCCGTGAGTATCAGGGTTGGTGGCAATAAAACGTGCACCATTGGCCACAAAACGTGCCGCTTTATGGATCATATCCCAGTTATAAGAGCGTGTTTCTCCGACAATCACAAAATCAGGATTGATATCTGTGATAGTAAATCCGGCTTTGTACAGTTCGTGGATCAACGCCCCTTCGCCGATAACAAACGCTTTTTTCCCTTCCTGACGCTTGAGGAAATCTGCCGTAGCCATACCTGCAGTATAAAAAGCACTTTCCGGTACATGTAAACCGGCCGAGTGAAAGCGATTGGCCAAATCTTGCGCAGTTTGTACCGGATAGTTGGTCAGAATGACCAGAGGGGTTTGTTGCTCAATCAAACGGGCTAAAAACTCTTTTGCACCGGGTACGGCGGTGTTGTCATGCAATAACACACCGTCGATATCACAGATCACGCTTTTTTTCATGCCATCTCCGTCACAGCTAATGGGCTGCGTGATTACGCAGCCCCAAATTATACCATGCAGAGAACCACTCTATAGAAAGAGAGCGCTATTTACGTGATGTATAAAAGATATTTTCTACTGAATCACTGCTCGAGTAAACGCTGCAACAGTATGCCGTTAAGCATAGAACGCTTAATCAGAGCAAACGCACCAATCGTAGGTTTATCGTATAATTCTGAGGCTTCGACCACTAATTTTTGCCGAAACGCTTTGAGTGACTGTGTCTGGATACAGCTAGAAATGGCCGGAAAGAGTACTTTTTGTGCTTCAGTTATCTCACCGGCAATGATAACTTTTTGCGGATTAAACAGGTTGACGGTAATGGCAATGGCCTGCCCCAATTTACGCCCAACCTGCTCTATCAATTCAACACTGAGCAAATCACCTTTATTGGCAGCATGGCAGATGCTGTGAATAGTAACATCATCAAGCGAAAGATATTTACTTGGATACCCTTCAGATAACAGCTGACGGGCACGTTGCTCTATTGCGCTGTTGGCAGCAACCGTTTCTAAACAGCCAAAGTTGCCACAATGACACGGTGCACCCAGCGGATCTATCTGGATATGGCCTATTTCACCGACATTACGGTTATAGCCAAGAAAAATCTGCCCATGCACAATAATACCCGCCCCAGTACCACGGTGCAGACGGATCAGAATGGAGTCTTCACAATCTCGGCTAGCACCAAAATAGTGCTCGGCTAAGGCTAAACTGCGAACATCATTCCCCACAAAGCAGCTAACGCCAAATTGCTGCGTTAGGGCATCAGCCAGCGGCCAGTGCGCAATGCTCACATGCGGCATGTATTCAACCACACCTGTTTCAGGATCAACCAATCCTGGCAGGGTGACAGAAACAGCAATCAATTGGCGAATTTTACGCTGATGGGTATCAATAAAACGTTGGATCAGTGCAAAGAGATCAGCTTGTAATTGTGGCTGGCTCTCTTGAGGAAGTACCGCATGATCTTCGACTAACGTTCGACCGCTCAAGTCATACAGCGCAATGGTGGCATCTGTACGCCCAAGACGAACGGCAATAGAGTGAAAGGGGCGATTTTCCGTAACAATAGAGATTGCACGGCGGCCGCCAGTCGAGGCTTGTTGCTCAACCTCTTTAATCAGGCCTCGCTCAAGTAATTGGCGAGTAATTTTAGTAACACTGGCGGGAGCAAGTTGGCTGTGATCGGCAACCTGAATGCGCGAAATCGGCCCTTGTTGGTCAATCAGACGATAAACGGCTGCGCTATTCAGTTGTTTAACCAGATCTACATTGCCTATTTGTCCGCCAGTGCTCATAAGATTAGTGCCGCTCTAAGTGTCCGTTGACGATAGTCGCCTTGACTGTAAAGTCACGATCAAACACGGTGAGGTTAGCCACTTTCCCGGCGCTGATTTGACCTAAACGATCTTCAACGTGAATTGCCCGAGCCGGATACAGCGTAGCCATTCGCAGTGCTTCATCAAGTGCGATGCCGATGTGTTGTACGCAGTTCTGTACTGCTTCAATCATAGTCAGTGCTGACCCGCCTAGCGTGCCATTTTCATCGATGCACTTCCCATCGCGGTAATATACTTTTTTACCAACAAAAATAAAGTGATCAATGTTTGCTCCTGCTGGTGCAGTGGCATCAGTGACTAAAACCAGTTTTTCACCTTTCATTTTGTGTGCTAAACGGATATTTGACCATGAAACATGGAATCCATCAGCGATAATGCCGGTATAGACATCTGGCGTATCTAAAATCGCGCCAACCATTCCCGGTTCACGACCGGTAATTGAGGTCATGGCATTAAACAGGTGAGTGGTAAATGACACACCAGCATCAAAACCTGAGCGCGCTTCTGCGTAGGTTGCATTGGTGTGTCCACCGGAAACAACAATACCGGCATTATTTAGCTGGCTGATCAGTGTTTTCGGTGCTAGTTCAGGGGCTAATGTCACCTTGGTCACGGCATCTGCGTTATCACAGATAAACTGCACCATTTGCGCATCGGCCTGACGGATAAAGTCAGTGCTGTGAATACCTTTTTTTGCGATATTCAGATATGGGCCTTCTAAATGCAGACCCAACGCCTGATTCTGATGCTGGGCAAGATAGCTGCGCATCACCTGAACAGACTGCTTCATCTCTTCATCACTGGTCGTGATAAGTGTTGGCAAAAAGCTGGTACAGCCAGATTTGAGATTGGCACGATGCATAATATCAATGGTCTGCTCAGAGACATCATCATTGAGCATCACGCCGCCACAACCGTTCAGTTGCAGATCAATAAACCCAGGGCTTAGGTTTGCACCTTCAAGATCGTGGGTTTCAATACCTGCTGGCAACTCAGCAATCGGGCACACAGTTTCAATCATGCCGTTATTAATGACGGCAGCATGGTTATCTAAAATATGGTAGCCGGTATAGATCCGGCAATTAATGAGTGCGTATTTCATACGTCTATAACCTTTGTTGAATTCTTTAATGCTTACAGATGCTTGATATTGATGGCTTCAAGTTCACGGAAGTATTTTACCGTTTTTACCTTCAGTTCCATCGTTGATGGTTCATCACATACCATCATTGATTTTGGATGCAGCTGCAGAGCAGAAATTGTCCACAAATGGTTTACGCTGCCTTCAACTGCCGCTTGCAAAGCTTGCGCTTTACCGTGACCGGTGACCAAAATCATGATCTCTTCAGAATCAAGCAGTGTACCGACACCCACAGTGAGTGAGTACTTAGGCACTTGTGTCATGTCGCCGTTAAAGAAACGGGAGTTAGCAATACGGGTATCTTCAGTCAGTGTTTTAATGCGCGTACGTGAAGAGAGAGAAGAGGCTGGCTCATTAAAAGCGATATGGCCATCGTTACCCACACCACCCATAAACAGGTTAATTTTCCCGTAAGATTTGATCTTATCTTCATAACGGCGGCATTCAACATCAACATCCGCAGCATTACCATCGAGTAAATTAATATTTTCTGGTTTAATATCAATGTGATCAAAAAAGTTGCTGTGCATGAAAGTGTGGTAGCTTTCCGGGTGATCACTCGGCAAGCCGACATACTCATCCATGTTAAACGTAACGACATTGGCAAAACTCACTTCACCGGCCTGATGCAATTCAATCAAGCGCTTGTAAGTTGCCAGTGGCGTTCCACCGGTAGGCAGCCCCAATACAAACGGGCGTTCAGCAGTCGGCTTAAAGGCATTGATACGATCGGCAATGTAACGGGCAGACCAAAGTCCAACATCTTTAGCTGTTGCGAGCGGAATCAAACGCATTATATACCTCTTTAACTGATCTAAATTGAGTAAAATCGTATTTATTGTGTGAGCTTATCGCAAATTGGAGCATGTTTTGAATGATAAAATAAGTTTTATGATCTAGCTAGCAAATTGCCTGTTTATTGCCCTTCCTCGGTGACTATGATCACAAACAAGGGGGTTTTAATTTGCGAGGCAAAATAAAACTATTACACTCGGTCATACTCAGTAAAAGATTGGCATGAAAGGCGGTTTCGAGAGTGGCATTCAACGGTATCAACACTGAAACTGAGTGATCACATATCGGACAGGTTGCAAAAGACAACACATCTGGAAGACAGATATTATTGGTTTGGAAACCGAAATAGGGGATACCAACGTGAATATTTTAGGATACTTTCAAAAAGTAGGCCGTGCATTGATGGTACCAGTTGCCACACTGCCAGCCGCCGCCATTTTAATGGGGGTTGGTTACTGGATTGACCCTGTTGCATGGGGTGGCAATAGTGCACTGGCGGCATTTTTCATCAAGTCAGGCTCGGCAATTATCGACAACATGTCTGTGCTGTTTGCAGTCGGTGTTGCTTACGGTATGTCTAAAGATAAAGATGGTTCTGCTGCACTAACCGGTTTTGTCGGTTACTTGGTGCTAACCACTCTGCTCTCTCCTGCTGCAGTATCACAGATCCAGGGTATTCCTATGGATCAAGTGCCTGCCGCATTTGGTAAAATTAACAACCAATTCATCGGTATTCTGGTCGGTATCATCTCTGCTGAGTTGTATAACCGTTACAGCACCGTTGAACTGCACAAAGCGCTGGCCTTCTTCAGCGGCCGTCGTCTGGTGCCGATTTTAACCTCATTCCTGATGATCGCCGTTGCCTTCGTGCTGATGTACGTTTGGCCAGTGATTTATAACGGTCTGGTAAACTTCGGTGAAGGCATTCAAGGTATGGGCCCTGTGGGCGCCGGTATCTATGCATTCTTCAACCGTCTGCTGATCCCTGTTGGTCTGCACCACGCGCTGAACTCTGTATTCTGGTTCGATGTGGCAGGTATCAACGATATCCCTAACTTCCTCGGCGGTCAGGCATCTATCGAAGCAGGTAAAGCGGTACTGGGTGTAACCGGTATGTACCAAGCTGGCTTCTTCCCAATCATGATGTTTGGTTTGCCAGGTGCTGCATTAGCGATTTACCACACTGCAAAAGTTGAGAACCGCGATAAAGTTGCTTCTATCATGCTGGCCGCTGCATTTGCTGCGTTCTTTACCGGTGTTACTGAGCCGCTAGAGTTCTCCTTCATGTTCGTTGCACCTGTACTGTATGTTATCCATGCATTCTTAACCGGTGTGTCTGTCTTTATCGCCGCCTCTATGCATTGGATTGCCGGTTTCGGTTTCAGTGCTGGTCTGGTCGATATGGTGCTCTCTTCACGTAACCCGCTGGCACAACAGTGGTACATGCTGATCCTGCAAGGCTTTGCCTTCTCAGCGATTTACTACTTCGTGTTCCGCTTCGCTATCGTTAAATTCAACCTGAAAACACCAGGCCGTGAAGATGACGAAGAAGATTCACTGGTTGAAGTTGTATCAAGTGACAACCATGAGCTGGCGAAAAAATACCTGAAAGCACTGGGTGGCCACGCTAACTTAGTGACTGTTGATGCCTGTATCACTCGTCTGCGTCTGACTATGAAAGACCGTAGTCTGGCTGATGAGCGCGTATTGAAAGCGTTAGGTGCTAAAGGTGTCGTGAAACTTGGCGAAACTAACCTGCAGGTTATTCTTGGCCCACAAGCTGAGATCATCGCAACTGAAATGAAGCGTATTCCTGCAACTGAAGACCTGACTAACGTCATCATTCCTACCGCTAAAGCGTAATACCTCTCCACGTTTACCTTTCCACATTCCCAGCCCTTACGGGCTGGGTTTTATAGCCTGCTCGCCCTTTTTTCAGGCTTTTGGGACTATTTTGCGTTAATTTGAGGAGTTTTTTATCATGTTACGATTATCTGCTATTGCTGCGGCCACCCTATTTGCGCTAACCGGATGTGCATCAAATTCGGTTAACAATCAGCAATTGGTTAACCAAATGGGCTCACAGCTCAATGTAAAATACCAAGTACTGGATAACCACGGCGCAGAAAATGGCGTGGATTGCAGCACCTTGGGTGCTGAATGGGCTGCGTGTAATAAAGCCTCTATCACCCTAACCAATAACGGTTCTGAAATTAACTCAAAAGACTGGGCTATTTATTTCCACAGCATCCGGATGATTTTGGATGTACAAAATGATCAGTTCAAAATTACCCAAATTACCGGTGACCTGCATAAGCTAGAACCTACCGATAAGTTTGATGGCTTCCAAGCCGGTGAAGTGGTTGAAGTGCCTATCATTGGTGAATACTGGCAGTTGTTTGAAACTGACTTTATGCCACGCTGGTATGTCACATCAGGCGATGCAACACCGAAAGTGATCGGCAATACTGATTCAGAAAATGTGGCTGATTTCTCTGCGCCTATTACTGGTGATAACTGGAAACGAACCGGTGCAGACAACAACGTTCTGATGAACACACAGACCCGTTTTGCAAAAAATCAGGATATCGCTACCCTGCCAGCACAACAACTGCGCGGACAAATTTTACCAACACCGGTACAGGTTACGGTAGGTAAAGCCGATGTGGATCTCTCTCACGGTATTACGCTTGATACCCTTGCTTTGCCAAAAGCAACGGTTGATGCAGTAACGGCACGCTTTGCCCAACTAGGTGTTAATGTTGCGGAAAAAGGCGCGCAGCAGGCTTTCCCAATTAATGTCAGTATCAATAAAGGCGCATTTAAGGGCCAATGGCAGAAAGCGGGCGCTTACACGCTGAATATCACGCCAAAAGGCGCAACCATTGTGGGTATTGACTCAGAAGGTGCGTTCTACGGCTTACAGTCTATGATCTCTTTAGTTCCAATGTCGGGTGATAAGAAAATTGCCACTGTTGCGGTGAAAGATGCCCCGCGTTTTGAACACCGTGGTATGCACGCTGATGTTGGCCGTAACTTCCATACCAAAGAGGCCATTTTACGCCTGCTGGATCAAATGGCAGCGTATAAGCTAAATAAATTCCACTTCCATTTAAGTGATGATGAAGGCTGGCGTTTAGAGATCCCCGGTCTGCCTGAGCTGACTGATATTGGTGGTAAGCGTTGCCATGATTTGAGTGAAACACAGTGCTTGCTGCCACAATTAGGTTCTGGCCCAGACAGCAACAATCTGGGCAGTGGCCACTATAGCAAGCAAGATTATATCGATATCATTAAGTACGCACAGGCACGTAATATCGAAGTGATCCCTGAGCTGGATATGCCTGCACACGCCCGTGCTGCGGTAGTCTCAATGGAAGCTCGCTATAAAAAACTGATGGCGGAAGGAAAAGAAGCCGAAGCGAATCAGTATCGCCTGCTTGATCCGCAAGACACCTCAAAAAC
>NZ_JBOFRH010000395.1:0-9818 GCF_051650925.1 Plesiomonas sp. | reverse complement strand
AAATTCATAGCCTTGTAGACAGGATGTACGTCGCCTTTTTTTAGCCCTTTTGCCGCCTGATAATCCCCCATCGGGCTGCCTTGAATCAGATCGCCGTTATCCACCAGCACGCTATTTTTAGCTTCTTTGCGTGCCGCATCAATCAAGGTTGCCGTACGGGTTAAACCAAACTTTTCAGTAGCATGATCTTTGTAATAGTCATAATCCATCATGTTACTGTGCAAATCCGTGGTTTCCAGCACGCGCAGGGAAACGGTTGCGGCACTTGCCACACCAGAGCAGATCAAACCTGCCGCAATAGCCAGCGCCAGCGGAGTACGCGATAAAGACATAAAAATTCCTCGAGCAAACAGTAGGGGTAAGAAATTCCCGACAAGGGTAGCAAATCTGTATGTATAGCGAGTTTTTTACGTGACACTCTGTGAACCTCATCTCGTTTAATTCGCGTATCCCACGCCCCGTTATTTACCCGCACGAGCAACCTCTGTTCACTGCCAAACACCCGCTGCGATGAAAGCGCCGGAATTAGAACAAAACGGAATTTGAAATGCGAATTCAGCATTTATACGTCTATCAATAACGCTCTATAGTGCTTGCCAGAGAGGGAATTACTGCCGAGGGTTGTCATGGAATACTTACCCCTATTTGCCCAGATTAAAGGGCGTTCGGTTTTAGTTGTGGGTGGCGGCAGCGTAGCTGAGCGTAAAATTGCCTTACTGCTAAGTGCTCAAGCCAACATTCAGATTGTCAGTGCCAGCTTAACTGCCGCACTGCAACAACATCTTGAACAACAGCAGTTACAGTGGCTGAGTACCACCTTTAACCCCGCCCAGCTCGATGGCCAGTTTTTGGTGATTGCCGCAACAGATGACAACAGCCTTAACGCTGAAGTGAGCGCGGCTGCAGAGGCGCGCGGTATTTTTGTGAATGTGGTGGATAACAAAGCCCTGTGCTCATTTATTGTACCCGCCATTATTGACCGTTCACCGATTGTGGTAGCGGTCTCTTCCGGCGGAGCGGCCCCCGTACTGGTTCGGCTCATTCGCGAAAAACTCGAAGCAACCCTGCCAACACACCTTGGTGCAATGGCAACATTGGCTGACAAATGGCGTGGCAAAGTCAAAGCTGCACTGCCCTCGGTAACGGCCCGTCGGCGTTTTTGGGAGGCCCTGTTTGGTGGCCGCTTCTCTAGCTTGGTACAAAATGGGCAACAAGCGCAGGCGGAGATCACCCTTGAGCAGGCTTTGGCTACGGTAATTAATCAAACTACCGCCGAGCCACAAACACCTAAACAATCTGCTCACCAACAGCCCGTGCATCAACACAGTGCAAATGATGACAATGCCACCGTGACCGCAGGCGAGGTTTTTCTGGTCGGTGCCGGCCCCGGTGATCCCGGTTTGCTGACACTGCGGGCATTGCAGGTTTTGCAGCAGGCTGATGTTGTGCTGTACGACTATCTTGTTTCAGATGCCATTTTAGAGCTGATTCGGCGGGATGCAGAGCGTCTGTGTGTCGGTAAAAAAGCGGGTTTTCACTCTGTTCCACAAGATGAGATCAATGCCACCTTGCTGGCACTGGCACAGGCCGGAAAACGGGTTGTACGGCTCAAAGGCGGAGACCCGTTTATTTTTGGCCGTGGGGCGGAAGAGTTAGAAGCCCTGATCCCCGCCGGTATTCCGTTTCAAGTTGTGCCAGGGATCACTGCCGCTGCAGGCGCAACCGCCTATGCCGGAATTCCGCTGACACACCGAGACTATGCGCAAACGGCCATGTTCATCACCGGACACTGCCGGCCTGATGGCGATCAGCTCGACTGGTCAACACTGGCCCGTGGCCGCCAGACACTGGCGATTTATATGGGCACGGTTAAAGCGGCCGAGATCCAGCAGCAACTGATCGCGCATGGGCGGGCAGCCTCTACTCCGGTAGCCATTATCGCCAAAGGAACACGCCCTGATCAGCAAGTGCTACGCGGTGAACTGCAACAGCTCTCGACACTCGCCCAGCACGCTGACTCTCCGGCACTGATTATTGTCGGGGAAGTTGCTGCACTGGCCGACTCTCTGCACTGGTTTGGTGAACGGCCACACAGCCCACTTTGGCCTTCTGTTGTAAATTTGGTTTAAGGAAATCGCATGGACGTAAAACAACTGACCCATTTACAGCAACTTGAAGCCGAAAGTATCCATATTCTTCGGGAAGTTGCCGCTGAATTTACCAATCCGGTGATGATGTACTCGATTGGTAAAGACTCCTCCGTCATGCTGCATCTGGCCCGTAAAGCCTTCTATCCGGGAAAAATTCCCTTCCCGTTGCTGCATGTTGATACCGGTTGGAAATTCCGTGAAATGTATGAATTTCGTGATCGCACCGCCAAAGAGTATGGCTTTGAGCTGCTGGTTCACCGCAATCCTGACGGGCTGGCGATGAACATCAACCCGTTTGTACATGGCAGTGCTAAACATACCGATATCATGAAAACCGAAGGGCTTAAGCAAGCACTCAACCACTACAAATTTGATGCCGCCTTTGGTGGTGCACGCCGTGATGAAGAGAAATCGCGCGCTAAAGAGCGGATCTACTCATTTCGGGATCAAGCACACCGCTGGGATCCGAAAAATCAGCGTCCTGAGCTGTGGCACAACTATAACGGCCAGATCAACAAAGGTGAGAGTATCCGCGTCTTTCCCCTGTCAAACTGGACCGAGCTGGATATCTGGCAATACATCTTTCTCGAAGGGATCAACATCGTCCCACTGTATCTGGCCAAAGAGCGCCCTGTATTAGAGCGCGATGGCATGCTGCTGATGGTTGATGATGATCGCATCGAACTGCAGCCGCACGAGCGCATTGAGCAGCGTAAGGTCCGTTTTCGTACACTCGGTTGCTGGCCGCTGACCGGTGCAATTGAATCTGATGCTGACAGTCTGACTGCCATCATTGAAGAGATGTTGTTATCAAGCAGCAGCGAACGGCAAGGGCGGCTGATCGATAAAGATCAGGCCGGATCAATGGAGATGAAAAAGCGTCAGGGATACTTCTAAGGAGCGGCATCATGAATAACTATATTGCACAACAAATTGCCGAACAGGGCGTGGAAGCCTACCTGCTGGCGCAACAACATAAAGGATTGCTGCGTTTCTTAACCTGTGGAAGTGTTGATGACGGTAAAAGCACCTTAATTGGGCGATTACTGCATGATACCCGCCAGATTTATGAAGATCAGCTCAGTTCACTGCACGCAGACAGCCGCCGGATAGGTACTGCTGGTGAGAAACTCGATCTGGCCCTATTGGTTGACGGGCTGCAAGCCGAGCGTGAGCAAGGCATCACCATTGATGTGGCTTACCGCTATTTTTCAACTGATAAACGTAAATTTATCATTGCCGATACCCCCGGCCATGAGCAGTACACCCGTAATATGGCCACCGGCGCATCTACCTGTGATGTGGCAATTTTACTGATTGATGCCCGCAAAGGCATGCTCAGTCAAACCCGTCGCCATAGCTTTATCGCCAACTTGCTCGGTATCCGCCACTTTGTAGTCGCAGTCAATAAAATGGATCTGGTCGGTTACAGTGCTGAGATTTTTGCGCAAATCAAACAAGATTATCTGGCATTTGCTGACCGTTTAAACCCTGAGTTACAAATCACGATTTTGCCGCTATCAGCCCTTGATGGTGATAACGTGGTACAGCGTACTGAAAACCTCAACTGGTATCAGGGGCCAGCACTGTTGCAGGTGCTCGAAGAGATTGATGTTGTGCAATCGCGTACCGAGCAGGCGTTACGCTTCCCAGTACAATATGTCAGCCGCCCAGATCGTGATTTTCGCGGTTACGCCGGAACACTGGCCTCAGGCACTGTCGCGGTCGGGCAAAAACTCAAAGTGCTGCCTTCAGGATTGGAAACTCATGTCAGCCGTATAGTGACCTTTGATGGCGATCTGCCCGTTGCCGTACCGGGGCAGGCGATTACACTGGTTCTGGCCGATGAGATTGATATCAGCCGTGGCGACCTGCTGATTGCCGCAGACGATCCGTTGCAAACCACCTCGCGCATTCTGGCCGATGTGGTGTGGATGACAGAACAGCCCTTACAGGTGGGAAAAACCTACGACATCAAGCTGGCCGGAAAGAAAACACAAGCCCGTATCAGCGCGATACTGCACCAAACCGATGTAAACAGCCACGCGCAGCATGAAACTGACGCATTGCCGCTCAACGGCATCGGGCGTGTCGAGATTGAATTTACCGAACCTCTGGCGCTCGATACCTATCGACAAAGTGCTGAATGTGGCAGTTTTATCTTTATTGACCGCTTGAGCAATGTCACCGTCGGCGCTGGACTTATCCACCAGCGTTTATCCACGCGCGATACCACCGACGCTGCACAACAAGCAGGTGCAGCACCAAGTCAACCCTACAGCGCCTTTGAACGTGAGCTCAATGCACTGATCCGCAAACAGTATCCACACTGGGGCGCACGTGATATCAGCACAGATATCTCTGATAACACCGGCATCTCTTATGAATAGATCAGATATCAATCAAGCAAGCATCAATCAATCGGGCATTGATAAGCCCGATAACATCGTCTGGCATGCTCATCCGGTTAAACAGGCTGCCCGCGAGCAACTTCATCAGCACCGCGCCGCGGTGCTCTGGTTTACCGGATTATCCGGTGCAGGAAAATCAACACTGGCCGGTGCGCTCGAACACGCCCTGTTCCAACGCGGGATCCACACCTACCTGCTCGATGGGGATAACGTCCGCCATGGCTTATGCCGCGACCTCAGTTTTAGTGCGGCAGACCGTCGCGAAAACATTCGGCGGGTGGGTGAAGTCAGTAAACTGATGGTGGATGCGGGGCTGGTTGTGCTCACCGCATTTATCTCACCGCACCGCGATGAGCGCCGTTTAGTGCGTGAATTAGTCGAGCCAGATCAATTTATTGAGGTGTATGTCGATACGCCGCTCACGGAATGTGAACGCCGCGACGTAAAAGGGCTGTACAAAAAGGCGCGCGCGGGTGAAATTCAAGACTTTACGGGCATCGATGCCGTGTACGAAGCCCCACAAAATCCGGAAGTGCATCTTCACAGCGATCAGCACTCTGTCAGTGAACTGGTCGATACATTACTGGAGGCGCTGAAAACACGTGGCATCATTAGGTAAGAGAGGTACACCTATGTTGCAGGCGTTAGAGAAGATCGCACGCGAAGCGGGAGCCGCCATTATGTCGGCCTATCAACGTGAAGTGACTATCGTGCATAAAGCCGATGCGTCGCCGTTGACCGAAGCCGATCTGGCTGCACATCACATTATTGTGAACGGGCTGACATCACTCACCGCAGGGATCCCAGTGCTCTCGGAAGAGGCTGCCGTATTACCGTGGGAGACCCGCCGCCACTGGACACGATTCTGGCTGGTTGACCCGCTTGATGGTACAAAAGAGTTTATCAAGCGTAACGGTGAGTTTACCGTCAACATCGCGCTGATTGAGCACGGTGTTCCTATCATGGCAGTGGTGTATGCCCCTGCTCAAGATAAGCTCTATTTAGCTGAAGGCGGTAAGGCATGGCGCATTCATAATGGTCAGCGTGATAGCCTGCAAGTGCAGCAAGCAATGCCTCCGGTCGTCATTGCCAGCCGTTCGCATCAAGACCCGCAGCTTAATCGCTATCTCAATGAACTTGGGCCGCACACCTTGATGGCGGTAGGCTCATCACTCAAATTCTGTTTAGTGGCCGAGGGCAGCGCCCAGCTCTACCCGCGCTTTGGCCGTACAATGGCGTGGGATACCGCAGCCGGACACTGTATCGCACAAGCGGCTGGCGCAGTTATTGAAACGCTCGATAACCAACCGCTGCGTTATAACCAGCGCGAAGATCTGGCCAACCCTGCCTTTATGGTTCGCGTACCTTGGCAACGGGGCTGCTGCTAACAACGCAAACGTTGCAAGACACATCAGCAACACAAGCGGCCATGCACATACAAAGGCGCAAATATAGCCTCAATCAAATATAGCCATACAAACTCCGCACCCTGTTGCGGAGTTTTTTTATCCCATTGGCCCTACAATACGCCAGCAGATGCAGTAACCGTGGTCTGACGTACAGATACCGCAACATGTGCGCCAAACAACGTACTGAGCAACTGCACATATTCGGGCAACACATTACCGGTGAGCAGTTGCGACAACTCCTCACCCACCGGGCTAAATCGGTAGTAGGTTAAACGGTGTCCGGCCTCTGCAGCAGTCAAGCTAAGATCGCTACCGGAAAAATGCAGGTGAAACGGTTTTCCGGCGATTAAACTTCCCGACTCCAGCTCGCCACCCAACAACAAACCCAGCTCTTGCAGTAACAGTAACGCACTGTAAGGCAGTTTGAATGTCCCCAGATTGAGCTGCTCAGGCAACGCCGCCCGAAAGAGTGCCTTCAGCCCACTTTTCGCCGGCCGTAAACCGGTGATGATTCGCTTAGAGGCACTGTCACTGCTAAAACTGCATGACACCGCACACGCACGCTGAAACAGCCGCGCTTCACGCTGCGTCATATCACGCAGGGTACGCAGCGCCTTAATTGAAAAGCTTCCCGGCTGCACAATTTCCTGTGCCAAAATTCGGCCCCACAAACGCTGCATGGCACTGCCACGCGTCTCTTGTGCCAACTGTAAAAAACTGCTGATCCAGTCAGGATCAGCCTCCACCGCCAGCGTATCTTGACACAAGCTTGCACCAATTCGCATGATGCTCTCTAAGTTGGCTTGCCGATCACGCTGCTCTTGCTGCAAGCGCTGCTGTAATCGCTGAGTCAGTGTTAGCGTCTGTTGCGGGTAGATTTTTCCGTCAATATGTCGCGCAGTGGCAATATCAATGGCACGTTTACGCGCACTAATCAGGCGCGGGTTGGTACTGTGCATCTCTTCTGTTGTTTTCGCATCAAACGGTATATTTCCGCCATCAGTATCATCACTGTCTGTTTTTCGATCTGCCTGCGGCATTCCCTGCACTCCTTAAAAAAGCAATCGTGGAGAGGATTGCAAAACTGATAAATTAAACATATTGTTAACCTTGCAGCTACATTGCGGAGATTAAAATATGCATACAATCATCAAAAAGCATATATGGGATTTTTTTATCGCCATTGGCTATATATGCTCACTGCTCTTTTTAGCGCAATATCTGGCAAGATAGCGACTAACATCACTGCTCTGCCCGTTTGCTATATCGGCTGCAATCTATTTTTGTAGAGTGACAAACATATCTCTACTACTAAACCGTGCAAGACATAAACATCCCTATAAAAAACAAACTCATTAAACGTAAACCAGCCACACACAAAATAAAAATAGAGAATAAAAATAAGAAAGAAAAATAGAGCAGAGCACCAGAATAAAAGGGAAAGGGAAAGGGAAAGGGAAAGAGAAAGAGAAAGAGAAAGAGAAAGAGAAAGAGAAACCTAGTGTATGAATAGAAAAAATCCACAGTAAATAAAAAAATATAAAAAATAGCCACGAGGAAAAAGCACACTCACGGTGCGCTCTTTTCCCTGTGAATGTGGCTATTCAATAGCACTTAATAAAATAACGCTTAATCTGCGATTAACCACTCTGCATTAATTAGATACCCGACCCCTGATTCTCAGGCTCTTCATGCAAACCACACTCGCGTTTCAAACCAAAAAAGCGAGTCTGCTCTTCACTCATGCCCGGCTCCCATTTCTGGGTAGTATGGGTATCGCCCACCGATAAATACCCCTGTTCACGCAGTGGGTGATAAGGCAGTTGATGCTCGGTAAGGTACTGGTAAATCTGGCGATCACTCCAATCAACAATCGGTAAAAACTTAAATACCCCACGTTGTATCGCCAATATCGGCAGAGCAGCTCGACTGTCTGACTGGCTATGGCGTAAACCAGAAAACCACGTTTGCGCGCCTAAACTTTGTAATGCCCGCTGCATCGGCTCAACTTTATTGAGCTGATTATATTGGGTGATCCCCTCTACCCCCTGCTCCCACAACCGACCATAACGCGCCTCTTGCCACGCCGGTGAGTGCTCGGCACGAAAAATGTGTAGATTAAGCTGTAAACGCTCGGTCAGCTCATCAATAAAACGGTAGGTTTCTGCAAATAGATAACCAGTATCGGTCAGGATAACGGGGATCTGCGGTTGCTGAACACTGAGTAAATGCAGGCAGACGGCGGCCTGAATACCAAAGCTTGATGAGAGCACATGCTGCGCCGGAAGCTGAGTTAATGCCCACGCGACCCGCTGTTCAGCCGTCAGGGTTAGCAACAACTGGTTAATCGGGGCTAATTGCTGTTGCTGTGCTGCTTTATCCAACAGCAATAGCTCTGCCAGCGCAGGTACGTGCAGCGCTGTGGCTGCCCGTGGCAACGATAAGGAATCCGATGATAGAGAGACCATAATAACCTCAAAGGATACCGCCAACAGGCGATATCCGGTAGTCAGACTCAGTGGTAAAAATCACGTGCCGGATCAGTCACCGCACGAACAATGCCACTACGCAGGGTAAAATCACCAAAGGGTTCATTATCAAGGCGTTCAGCTGACCAGCGGCCAATTAGCTGATCCAGCTCATTGAGGATCTCCGCTTCGCTGATGTTTTCACGATATAGCCGCGGAATACGCTCACCAGTCAGGCTACCGCCTAGATGCAGGTTATAACGGCCCAGTGCTTTGCCCACCAGCCCAACCTCTGCCAACATGGCACGGCCACACCCATTCGGACAACCTGTTACACGTAAAATCAGATGCTCATGTGCCAACTGATGCTTTTGTAATAACTGTTCAACATCCGTCACCAAACCGGGCAGATAACGCTCCGCTTCGGCCATGGCCAGCGGGCAGGTTGGCAGTGAAACACACGCCATGGCGTTTTGCCGCAGGGCACTGACACCCTCGGTCAGCAAGCCGTGCTGACGCGCCAGCTTTTCAATCTGGGCTTTTTGCTCTAGCGGGACACCGGCAATGATCAAGTTTTGGTTGGCTGTTAAGCGAAAATCACCGCTGTGCTGTTGGGCGATTTCCCGTAAGCCCGTTTTCAGTGTCTGCTCGGCCGTATCAATGATGCGCCCGTTCTCAATAAATAAGGTGAGATGCCATTTACCGTCAATGCCTTCTACCCAGCCAAATCTGTCACCTCGGCCGGTAAAGGCATACGGGCGGATCGGGGCAAACGTAACACCCGAACGGCGCTCGACTTCGGCTTTGAAGGTATCGACCCCGATACGCTCTAAAGTATATTTGGTTTTTGAGGTACGCCGGTTACTCCTGTCACCAAAATCGCGCTGTGTCGTCACCACAGCTTCTGCAATTTTTATGGCATCTTCTTTTGCGATATAACCAAATTCCGTGGCCGTACGCGGGAAGGTGGCCTGATCGCCATGCGTCATGCCCAAACCACCGCCAATCAGTACGTTAAAGCCCACTAACTGGCCTTGCTCTGCTATCGCAACAAAGTTCAGGTCATTAGCATGCAAATCAACATCATTTTGTGGCGGGATAACAACAGTCATTTTGAACTTGCGTGGCAGATAGGTTGCGCCATAAATCGGCTCTTGCTCACCGCCAGCTACTTTTTCTTCGTCCAGCCAAATCTCGGCATAGCCTTTGGCGTTGGGCATAAAGTGATCTGAGAGCGTTTTGGCATACTCATACGCCTGCGCATGCAACACCGACTCTGCGGGGTTAGAGGTACACATCACATTGCGGTTGACATCACCGGCGGTAAAAATAGAGTCAATCCCGACTTTATCGAGCCCCTGAAAGACCGATTTCAGGTTA
>NZ_JBOFRH010000394.1:0-2133 GCF_051650925.1 Plesiomonas sp. | reverse complement strand
GCTGAAGCTCGGCATGCAGCCGATCGGTAATGTACAACCGCGTCCTTGGTTACAACGTTTGACCGGCTTTGCCTTTGGTGCGGCGCTGGTTAGCGGTGTGTCGCTGGCCGTGTACTATGGCCTTGGCTGGCTTAAGCCGCTGCTGGGCGATTATGCGCTGCCTGGGATTGGGGTTTTGCTGGCGCTGTCTTATCTGGGCTTGCTGAAAGTGGCGGCCAGCAATGAGCCGTTGCCACCCGAAGACCCTGATGCGCCACTGGATCGCCTGCCGCAGACGCGTTCGGTGTTGCTGTCGGGCTTGCATTTCCTGTTACCGGTGGTGGTGCTGGTCTGGTGTCTGATGGTCGAGCGCCTATCGCCCGGTTTGTCGGCGTTTTGGGGCACCGTCATGTTGGTCGTGATTTTGTTGACTCAACGCCCGCTGCTGAACTGGCTGCGCACCGATGGTCGCCATGATTATGGTTCGTTCAGTGATGGTGTGGTGGACTTGCGTGAAGGGCTGATTGCTGGCGCACGTAACATGATAGGGATCGGTATTGCTACCGCCACCGCTGGTATTATCGTTGGTGCAGTGTCCCAGACCGGGGTCGGCTTGGTCTTGGCCGATCTGGTGGAATACCTGTCGATGGGCAATTTGCTGCTGATGCTGCTCTTGACCGCCTTGCTCAGTTTGATCCTCGGGATGGGCTTGCCGACCACCGCGAACTATATCGTGGTGTCCAGCTTGCTGGCGCCGGTGATTGTCACACTGGGTCAGCAAAATGGCCTGATCGTCCCGTTGATTGCCGTGCACCTGTTTGTGTTTTACTTCGGGATCATGGCGGATGTGACGCCGCCAGTCGGTTTGGCCTCGTTTGCCGCTGCGGCGGTCTCCAAAGGCGATCCGATTAAAACTGGGATCACCGCGTTTTATTACAGCTTGCGAACCGCGGCGTTGCCGTTCTTGTTTATCTTCAACACCGATCTGTTGCTGATCAACGTGGATTTTGCCCACGGGGTACTGATCTTTGCGGTCGCAACGATCGCCATGTTGATCTTTGCCGCTGCGACCCAAGGCTATTTCCTCGTAAAAAGCCGCTGGTATGAGAGCTTATTGCTGTTGTTGGTGGCCTTTACCTTGTTCCGCCCAGGATTTTGGATGGACAGGATCCATGATCCCTATCGTCAGATAGAGCCTGCGCAGCTAGTACAGGCGTTGGGGGATGTGGAAGAGGACAGCAATTTGCGCTTGCGAGTAGAAGGGCCAGATGCGGTAGGGAAAATTCGCCGCTTTACGGTCTTGCTACCGGTACCTGCTGGTGAAAGTGGTGAAGAGCGCTTACAAAAGCTCGGGATCGCGCTGTATGAGCAAGATGGTAAGACACTCATTGATAACGTCACCTTTGGCAGTACGGCCGCAGAATTGGGATTGGAGTTTGATCAGCAGATTATTGGCGTGAAAGCGCCTACAGATCGCTGGCGTAAAGAAATTATCTGGATCCCTGGTTTTATGCTCTTTGGATTAATTGTGTGGTGGCAGCGTCGCCGTTTACCGCCGACTGCCACGGCGCCTTTAGCGCGAGCGCAGCAATAGCGTCATAAAATATTAGCGAGTGTATCAATTAAAAAAGCAGCCATAGGGCTGCTTTTTTTTGATAAGAACAACGTAAAATTAGAATCTTCTTATGCGCTTGTTAGGTCTTCTATTCAATCATGCCAATGTCACTGATGCTGGGCGCCATCTACTCTAAATAGGTAATGGTTTGCGAGTATTACCTGGCTAATTAATGGTTTTGTTTAGTGTTCGTTTAGTGTTCGTTTAGTTTTGTGTTTATTTTAATATGAGATGGGCGAATTTAATGGAATGCTAAAATACCAATAATTCCATTTTGTTATAGATTTATTCATCCCTATTCCCATATGTTATTTGTGATTATATTAGTGCCTGCTTTTAAACCTAGCCCAAAAAAGACGACCCTCTCTAAAAAAATTTAAATTATTTTTATATGCAATTGCTCGCAGTGGGATGCATTTCACAATTAGTGTGATTTGTAAGTAAGCATGTAGTTGCGTTTAATTGACAGGGTAGATTTTCCACGTATATTACTCAGACAAATCAGATGGATGAGATTTCTAGCATTATCTGCTTCTCAA
>NZ_JBOFRH010000393.1:0-1894 GCF_051650925.1 Plesiomonas sp. | reverse complement strand
TGATGGGGTCAGGTAACGCACCTTTCTTCTCATTCGCCGCTATGGTACCGGATATTGCAGGGAAAGTAGGTATTCATGCCGTTTCCATGTTGCTGCCAATGCAACTAGCTGCCGGTATTGGCCGCACCATATCCCCAATCACTGGCGTGATTGTTGCCGTGGCCGGAGCAGCAGGAGTATCACCGTTTGATCTAGTCAAACGTACTGCCATTCCAATGCTCGGTGCACTGGTGGTCACCACCCTGTACTCGCTGATTTTCTACGTATAATCACGGTGTAATAAGCGCGTAGTTTATACGATGACCATTAACTACCATCAAATGCCCTAGGTCGATGGCAGTTAAAAAAGGCCGGAACAGTGCATGCTGTACCGGCCTTTTTTTGTATTTGATGTATTGTTATCTCTCTAATACTTTTGAGAAAAATGCGCCACTTAAGGTAATAAAGCCTGACATGCCGCTGGCATAACTGGCGGGGCTTTCGGTAAAGCCAATTTTTTCGGTAATTTGTTTTTTACCGGTGGTGGCGGACGCAGCCAATCAGTCAGCTCTTGCCCACAACCATCTCCAGCCGGAGGCGGCAACTGTGCTTTGCACCCCACAGAACCTGGCGGGCAATCCAGCCTGACATGCATGTGATAATCATGCCCACCCCATGGCCGCACTTTGTGCAACCAACGGGTATCACCGGCGGCCTGAGCCGTTTCGCATAGCTGCTTTTTTATCGCCGGATTAACAAAAATTCGCGCGACTTTCGGGTCAGTTGCCGCCAATTTAATTAAACGCGTATAGTCCGCTTCCCACAACGCAGGTTTGATTTTTCTGGTAGAGAAATCCACCAAACTGACAGCCGCCGGATTTTGCTTTTGCTTGACGCTCAGTGTGCCCTGACTAAAGCGTAACCAGATATCCACATCCAGCCCGTTTTGGTGGCTGGCATGGCCAGAATTAAAGCGCCCGCCCACCGGCATTGCCATATCGCCGACCCAAAAATTATCCAGCCCCGTCTGCTGACTGCGCTGGGCTAACCGAGTGATAAAGCGAATCAACTCTGGATGCCCAAAATAACGCAATCGCTCGGTTCTGATCACTTCATACCCCTTGCCCGATAACGGCAAAGGCACAGCACCGACCACACATCCATTGGCATACCCGCCAATCGCCTGCGGCGCGCCACGCACCGGCGCGGTGAACTGGCTCCACGGTGAGGCAGCAACCGTCGTAGCAATACAGCCCAACGCTGCGGCTATGTACAACGGCATGATGACCCGATGTTTGCTTTTATTCATACTGACCATGCAGGCGTGGTGGTTTGTACATCTGCACACTGCGCGCGATGACGCAGCAGATGGTCAAGTAGCACAATTGCCATCATCGCTTCGGCAATCGGCACAGCACGCAGGCCGACACAAGGGTCGTGCCGCCCTTTTGTCACAACGTCAATCGCCTCGCCTTGGGTGTTGATCGAGCGCCCCGTAATTGTAATGCTTGAGGTTGGCTTTAGCGCTAAATGTGCCACTATCGGCTGGCCACTGCTGATCCCGCCCAAAATACCGCCTGCATGGTTGCTTAAAAAACCCTGTGGGGTGATCTCATCGCGGTGCTCACTGCCACGCTGATTGACCACGGCAAAACCATCGCCAATCTCGACCCCTTTCACCGCATTAATGCTCATCAGTGCGTGGGCTAAATCGGCATCTAGGCGATCAAAAACCGGCTCACCCAAGCCAACCGGCACGTGCTCGGCAATCACCGTTACTTTTGCACCGACCGAGTCGCCCTCTTTTTTCAAATCACGGATCAGCGCATCTAGAGCCTCTAATTTTGTGGGATCAGGGCAAAAGAAGGGGTTTTGCTCAACCTGTTGCCAGTCAACCAAATCAAGTGCGATATCC
>NZ_JBOFRH010000392.1:0-37698 GCF_051650925.1 Plesiomonas sp. | reverse complement strand
TTGTTGCAAGCCGATATTGTGAGTTTACAGCTTTCAGTATGGTGCGTTGAATATCGTGCGGGTGACCTAGTCGGCAGCACTGAGGCTGCCGACAAAGGGGGGTTATTTTAAGAGCTGTTGCAGTTGTTGGCGTAGGTTTTCAAGTACCGTACGATTATCATTTCGTTTTTTACTGTGCTGTAAGACAAAATCAAGGGTGCTTAAGACCGTACGCCAGCGCGGTGTTTTTGGCAGCGTTTCAATTTGTAGGTATTTATCTAATGTGCGTGTTTGTAGCGTGCCACGGTCAATATAGACCCGCCATAATCCGCTCTGTTCGGCCAGATCAAACTTTCCTTTTCCGCTGCTCTCTTCCCAGTATGTTAGGGTGATTTTCATTGCATTGACAATGACTTCACGTAATTTGGCATCACGCTCTTCGCTGCCCTGTAGACGTTCGGCCAGTTCTGCAAATTCACTGCCTAAGGCGCGCAGTTGTTCAAGATCGGCTTGATTGCCGTTATGTGCAAAGGTTGCCAGAGATTCCAACGCATTCTCAAGAGTTTGTACGCGCTGATTAGGTAAGGTTGCGCCGTGTTTGAAAATAACCAGATAACCGAGGTCGGTGCTAGCCGGCAAACGTGATAGCTGGATGGCATGTTCCCGAGGCTCACCATTGATTGTCAGGGTAATATCACCCTGATAAAACTCATGCGATGAGGGAAGAAGTGCTGACAGCGGTTGGTGCAGCCAATCATTGAGTGAGTGCTGTGTGAGTTCGTTATCCGGCGTATGCAGTAGCAGTTGTGCCGCTTTATTTGCCAGTTTGATATTACCGTTGATATCGGTCAGTAAAATAGGTTCTATGCTGTGTTCAAGCAGGGTAAGCAGGCGTTGCTGTAGACTTTTTAAGCTGCTGATCAGTGTCTGCTCTTGTTTAAGGGTTTGTTGCAATTGCCGATTTTCTTGTTGAATGCCGGCAATTTTTTGGGTATCAAGCTGAGTTTGGATACGGGCAAGCAACTCATCTTGGCAGAAGGGCTTGGTCAGGTAATCATTGGCACCGGCGCTGAAACCTCGGACGATCTCTTCCGGCTGGCTGAGAGCGGTTAGCATAATAATCGGCAGTTGCACGCGGTCAAAGTGTTCGCGCAGTGCTTTACAGACATCATAACCGGTGATCTCCGGCATCATCACATCGAGTAATACCAGATCAGGTTCATGCTCTAGGCAGTAGCGAATAGCGTCTTCCCCGTGGGTAACGCTGCACAGGTTAAAGCCTGACAAACTCAGGTAGTTATAGAGGATCTGGATATTAATCGGTTCGTCATCAACAATCAGGATATGTGGTGCAAGTGGATCATTAATAGGATGAGTGGCGAATAGTGTAGGAATGATCGGGGTGTTTGGTGTAGCGGCCACACGCACCGCAGTATGGTCTGTCGGTTCGGTCATCGTGTTTGTTGAGCCGACGGAATCTGCCGTATGCGCCGCATTTAGAGGCTGTTTTTCCGATACGGTGGTCTGCGACAACGGCAGGGTAAACCGGAATGTTGAGCCTATCATAGGTTCGGTTTGTACGCTGAGTGAGCCTTGCATGAGCTCGACTAATTGTCGGCTAATACTCAGCCCAAGACCCAGGCCAGATCCGATACTTTGCCGACTGGCTTGGACCAACGGTTCGAAAATAGCCTGAACCATCTCAGGTTGAATACCCTGCCCAGTATCGCGAACCGATATGACCAGTGAGTCATCATGCTGTTCGGCAGAGAGAATGATTTTACCTTCACTGGTAAATTTGATGGCGTTGCCAAGTAGGTTATACAAAATCTGTTCTAGCCGCTGTTCGTCAGCAATAACATGCGGGGTTTGTGCTGATATGCGGTTAATAATTTTGACCGGTTTATCTGTTAACAGATGCTGTGATAGCTCGATAACGACACTGGCAGCAGCGCTGACATCAACCGGTTGTACGTGCAGCGAGAGATCGCCGTAGCGCATTTTATGGTAGTCGAGCAGTTCATTGACCAGTTTAGAGAGACGGTGACCGCTTTTGGCTATCATAGCTAGTTGATGTTCTTGCTGTGGAGTGAGCACGCCAACAGCTCCTGCCAGCATGGATTCTGCAATACCAAGCATTCCGTGCAAAGGGGTACGAAGCTCATGTGAGGTGTTGGCCAGAAACTCATCTTTCAGTTTATCGGCAGCCTGTAGTTCGGTGTTTTGAATTTCAATGACCGCCACCTTTTGAGCTAATTCATCATTTTGCGCTTTAATCAGGTCGAGTTGATCGCGGATAGAGGCCTGCATAAAGGCAAAACTTTTCGCCAGACTGCCGAGCTCATCATCACGATTTTGCCCTGCAATCGGGTGATCAAGATTGCCATCAGACACTTCTTTGGCGGCATCCATTAACTGTTTAATGGGGGCGGTAATTGAGTTGGATAACCAGTGGGAGACCAAAATAACGGCCGCCAGTGTGAGCATCATAATGGCTAAAAAGAGCTTTTTGGCTGATTCTATCCGTGCAAATGCCTCTTCTGCTTTGGTTTCGGTAATCAACCCCCATGATTGTCCGAAGACTGAGAGTGGTGTAAAGGCGGCTATTACCGGTGCACCATTAATAGATATGCTGTTGCCGTTGCCGGTTTTTCCTGCGGTAACTTGTTGAATTAATGGGCCGGTTAACGGCTGAGGTTGTGCTGTTTGCTGGGCATACATCGGCGTGACGCCTCGGGCTATATTATCGTGTCCGACTAGAATAATAGAGCTGGTTTTACCGAGCAGTTGAGCATCACTTAAGATGCTGTTTAATTTACGTTTTGTTAGCTGGAAGATGAAAATAGAGTGTAAATAGCCATTTTGCTCAACCGGTGCGGCAAGGTAGGCCACATGCTCTTTAGTGATGGGGTCTACGGCAAAATCGATAAATATTAGCGGTGTTTTTTTCAGTTTATTAGCTTGGGTGGTGTGCTGTTCTGCGGCTAAAAGAGTCTGCTTGAAGGCCTCTGATAAGGGGCTGCTTTTCCACGGGCCTTGCAGTAAGTTAGTGCCAAAGTTACGGTTTTTCATCACCGAATAGACAATATCGCCCTGTGTATTGGCAATTAAGATGTCTGAAAAATCAGAGAACCGCAATTTTTCAACAAATGAAGGGTGAAAACGGCTGTGCAGTAACCTATAGCGCTCACTGCCGACATACGCACCGTATCCTTGCGGGGTTTCGGCGCTCAGGCGGGTGCTGGGTTTATCTCCGCTGCCGGGGATGTAGCGGTTTTGGGCATTCATTCGGGCTTGTTCATCGTTATCGCCGAGCATTTGAAAGGCGTTTACGAGACCATAAAAACGCCCTCCGGCTGCCGAGGCGAGTTCGGTATTCACAAAGCCGAGGACTTGCTCTTCAAGGGAGTGAAAGTAGTCGTTTAACTGGTTTTTTTTAATATCACGAGCCGCAACGAGATAGTTATTGGTTTGCTCGGTTAGATCGGTGGCATGTACTTTTAATAAAAACCATGCCGTAAGGCTAAACGGGATCGTACCGATGAGCAAAAATGCCAACATCAGTTTGGGTTGTAGTTTTTTATAAAAGAGGGATTTTAATGCCATTGCTCGTTAAATTATCTCGTATCCGGAAAAACAGGGATGTGCTGTTTTAACGTGAATGACAAGATGTCTGCAATCAAAGAGGCCAAATAGTGTGCTTCTCTGCGCAAATATTGTGAATAAAGAGCATGAAAAGTGAAATTATACTAGGTATGTAATTTGACGTTTTTTACGGGGTATTAATAGAGAAGTAGAGAAGAAAGAGGCCATTGGCAGGATATGCAGAGATAAATAAGACGCTGAAATGGTTGGTTGGCTGAAATTTAGGCACAAAAAAACGGCTCTCGCCGTTAATTGTTGGTGCGAAGAGAGGGACTTGAACCCTCACGTCCGTTAGGACACTAACACCTGAAGCTAGCGCGTCTACCGATTCCGCCACCTTCGCACTGGTATGTTGCTTAGTCTTGCTTGTTGCGTTTGCACAATCTATCTATTTATCTATACACAGATTGCCGTTCCGTTTATTGAACGCGATTGATTGCGCGATTCTGATGTATGGTGCGAAGAGAGGGACTTGAACCCTCACGTCCGTTAAGACACTAACACCTGAAGCTAGCGCGTCTACCGATTCCGCCACCTTCGCATATATCATCAGAAATTTGTCAGGAATTTGGTGCGAAAAGAGGGACTTGAACCCTCACGTCCGTTAGGACACTAACACCTGAAGCTAGCGCGTCTACCGATTCCGCCACCTTCGCATTGCATTTTCACTGACTGTCAAAGCTGTAAACCGGATGAATATCAATAACCGAATAACACGATGTGGTGCGAAGAGAGGGACTTGAACCCTCACGTCCGTTAAGACACTAACACCTGAAGCTAGCGCGTCTACCGATTCCGCCACCTTCGCATACTGCATGTTAATTCTGCTATCGCGTTATTATCACTGCGATTTTGTTGCTTTGCCGAGTTGAACATCATCTATAAATCAGATCAACTACGGGGGCGCATTTTTAGCGATTTCCCCCGTTGCGTCAATCATTAATTATTAAAACAGACAAATAAAGCCATGTTTGCTGGAAAATACATCACTTTCCACGTTTGGTCTGTTTTACCGCGCGGTAAACTTTAAACTTACCGGTTTGGGCAATAACCTGATGGCTGCCAAATACGCTATCGAGCAAATCAGGGTAGGGTAAAAATGCGTTGGCAACGATCCGCAGTTCTCCGCCTTCACGCAAATGTTGTGGTGCTTGCTTGATCAGTGTTTCCGTGGCGAGATATGAGGTGCTTAAGCCATCATGGAACGGTGGGTTTGAGATAATCAGATCAAACAGTGGCTGTGAGCCTTGAGTTTGTGTGTTAAATGCAGAGAAGACATCACTGGCGACGACGGTCGCGCTGATCTGGTTTTGTTCGGCCGTGACCCGTGCTGATTCTAATGCCATGGCGTTGATATCACTTAATGTTAGGGTGATATCAGGGTTGTTACGCGCTAATTGTGTACCAATTACACCGGCACCGCAGCCGAGATCAAGCACATTCCCGTTGACTGGGGTTGTGATGGTTGACAATAAAATACGGGATCCAATATCAAGTTCATTGCTGCTAAATACACCGGCAAGAGCGTGGATTTGCAGATCATTGAGGGTATAGCTGTGCCACCAGTCGGCCAGTGAATAGTGGGCTTGCTGTTGCAGTGTGAAGTGATATAAACCACAGCGGCGAGCAGAGTCAATTTTATGTACTGCACCAAATGGGGCAAGCAGTGTTTCTGCCGAGCGAACACCGGCGCGGTTTTCACCAATGACGAAAATATCAATACCCACAGGCAGTATGCTGAGCAGTTGTGTCATCTGCATCAGGGCTTCTTGTTTGGTTTTTGGCCAGTAGTAGATCAGTGTATCAATACTGCGCAGTTGCTCTGCATCCAACGTCAGACCAAAGGTTGCTGCTTGACCCAGTTTTGGTTGTAACGTCAGCCAGCGGCCAAAATGTGCGGTGTGCACTTGCACGTGTGCTGCACTGATTTGCAAAGGGTATTCATCTTGCAGATCTCCGGCAAACAGAATGTGGCGAGATGAAAATTCATCTTCGTGGCGTAGCAAAACTTCACTGGCAGGGCACAGCATGGCGTTTTCTCAATGTTATTAGATAAAAAGCGATTATAAAGGATCTTCACGTAGCTGTGACTGCTTCTGTCGGTCTGATACCATATTATTACTGCGATTGGGTGTGTAAGAGGGCGGTATGAGCGAAAGACGCGACTGGATCTTACAGCAGATGGGGATCACGCAGTGGCAATTGCGTCAACCGGCTGCGCTGCAAGGTGATGCTGCGGTGCGGGTTGATGCGCAGATTCAGCTTATTGTGGTGGCGGCCGAGTTGCCGACAGGCAGATTGTTTGAGGATGTGCTGCGGACGTTGCAGGTGACTTCTGAGCACGTTTGCCATGTGCGGCCTGCACAGTATGATTTTTTGCATGTAGAGCATGCATGCTGGTTGTGGCTAATGGGCAGTGAAGGTGTGCCGTTGAGTGGCTGCCGGCAGTTGTATTCAGCAGCGTTGTCTACGTTGGTGGACAGTGATGTGGCGAAAAAGCAGTTATGGCAGCAGATTGTAGGCTATGAGCGCCAATCGGTTTCTGCGTAAGTCTGGTTATCAGACATAAATAATGACCCGTAACGGATAAACCAAATGAGTGTTCAAATTACCACGTTAGAGGCTGATGAGTGGCCGCAGGCCTATGCCATAGAGGTGGCGGCGCATGCATTTCCGTGGAGTGAAAAGACGTTTCAAGATAATTTTGGCGAACGTTATATCAATGTAAAGTTGCTAAAAGATGGCCAATTGGTGGGTTTTGCCATTACACAGGTTATTTTGGACGAGGCTACACTGTTTAATATTGCGATAGCACCCCAGTGGCAAGGTCAAGGATTGGGGTTACAGCTATTGCGTCATTTGGGTGAATTATTAGCGACACAGGATGTGCTGACATTGTGGCTGGAAGTTCGCGAGTCTAATCTGCGCGCTCGTGCATTATATGAGCGAGAAGGGTTTAATGAGGTGACGGTTCGCCGCAATTACTACCCGTGTGCACAGGGGCGTGAAAATGCGGTGATTATGGCGCTGCCATTAGGCTGACGGCGCACGGCTTTTCGGCTATAATTTCGCCCTTCTGAGCGTTTGGTGTGTTGCGTTGTTGAACTGAAACGCGTCTGCGCTATTTCTGATGCGCTGTCTCTGAACTGAATCTCTATGCGGATATATGCGTCATGGCTGTGTGTGAAGAGCACCACACAGCGGTGAGGCTGTCTATTGCCTATATAGAAAGGGTGCAGCAAGAGATAACG
The DNA here is from genome assembly GCF_051650925.1 of Plesiomonas sp. NCBI lineage: Bacteria > Pseudomonadati > Pseudomonadota > Gammaproteobacteria > Enterobacterales > Enterobacteriaceae > Plesiomonas > Plesiomonas sp. The sequence continues at coordinate 30,823 of NZ_JBOFRH010000392.1, read as the reverse complement.
GCTTTGTATCCCTTAAATTGATCACAGGATTTGCCAAGTTTTATGTCATATCTAGAGGAAGTGGCGACTCGCCGCACGTTTGCAATTATCTCTCACCCGGATGCCGGTAAAACAACGATCACTGAAAAAGTGTTGTTATTCGGGCAGGCTATCCAAACCGCCGGTACGGTGAAAGGGCGTGGTTCAAACCAGCATGCAAAATCTGACTGGATGGAGATGGAGAAGCAGCGCGGGATCTCAATTACCACGTCGGTCATGCAGTTTCCGTATAAAGAGATGCTGGTAAACTTACTCGATACGCCGGGGCATGAGGATTTCTCTGAAGATACCTACCGTACTCTGACCGCAGTAGACTGCTGTCTGATGGTGATTGATGCGGCTAAAGGTGTTGAAGATCGTACACGCAAGCTGATGGAAGTGACCCGTTTACGTGATACGCCGATCCTCACGTTTATGAATAAACTTGACCGTGATATCCGTGATCCGCTTGAGCTGCTTGATGAAGTTGAGAGCGAGCTGAAAATTGCGTGTGCGCCGATTACTTGGCCAATTGGCTGCGGTAAGTTATTTAAGGGTGTGTATCATCTGTATAAAGATGAAGCGTATCTGTATCAAACCGGTATGGGTCATACGATTCAGGAAGTTCGTATTATCAAAGGGTTGCACACAGCAGAGCTTGATAATGCAGTGGGCGAAGATTTGGCGGCACAACTGCGTGAAGAGTTAGAGTTAGTGCAGGGTGCGTCAAATGAGTTTGATCAACAGGCATTTTTAGACGGCAGCTTAACGCCGGTCTTTTTTGGTACAGCACTGGGTAACTTTGGTGTTGATCATATGCTCGACGGTTTGGTTGAGTGGGCACCAACGCCTATGCCGCGTAAAACAGATAGCCGTGAAGTGGCGGCTACGGAAGAGAAATTTACCGGTTTTGTGTTTAAGATCCAGGCAAATATGGATCCGAAGCACCGTGACCGTGTGGCCTTTATGCGGATTGTCTCCGGCAAATATGAAAAAGGCATGAAGCTGCGCCATGTGCGTCTGGGCAAAGAGGTGGTGATCTCTGATGCACTGACCTTTATGGCCGGTGACCGTGAGCATGCGGAAGTGGCGTATGCGGGCGATATTATCGGTCTGCACAACCATGGCACGATCCAGATTGGTGATACTTTTACACAGGGTGAGGGTATGCGTTTTACCGGTATCCCTAACTTTGCGCCTGAATTGTTCCGCCGCATTCGTCTGCGTGATCCGTTGAAACAAAAGCAGTTGCTCAAAGGGTTGGTTCAGTTGTCTGAAGAGGGTGCGGTACAGGTATTCCGCCCACTGATTAGTAATGATCTGATTGTGGGTGCGGTTGGTGTGCTGCAGTTTGATGTGGTGGTTGCCCGCCTGAAATCAGAGTACAACGTTGATGCTTTGTATGAGTCGGTTAACGTGTCAACGGCCCGTTGGGTTGAGTGTGCCGATGTGAAGAAGTTTGATGAATTCCAGCGTAAGAATGAAGTCAATCTGGCGCTTGATGGCGGCGATAATCTGACCTACATTGCACCGACAATGGTCAATTTGAACTTGAGCCAAGAGCGTTACCCTGATGTACAGTTCCGCAAAACCCGTGAGCATTAATTTACATCTCTTATTGTGGTTAATGCTGAGTTAGTACTGGGTATTTAATGGCTACTCAACATGAAAAAGCGCCGATAGGCGCTTTTTTTATGGTTGGATCTGACGGTGAATACGGGTTTTATCATTAGTTATGTATAACTATCGGATAAAACTGATTTTTCTCTGTTTGATTGAGACGGTGTTTCTGTCTAGCGGGCAGAATAGTGGTGCTGGCGACCGGTTTCGGTATCGTAAAGACCGATGTTGCGCCCGTTAATGCTGCCGTGAAAATACTTTCCGGTATGGAAATCATAACCCTTAAATCGGTTACCACTGAGTTCAAGCTGCACTTTGGCGTGTGTTTGTGCATCATAAAAATCGAGTTTACCGGCCCGACTGTTATGGGTCTGGAAACCACTTTGGGTATTCAGATCATAACCGCTGATGCGCCCTTCAGTGATCTTTACCTGCGTGTTTTTGTAGCGGCCCGCTTGATAATCATAGACAGATAACACCCGTTTATTACACGCTGACGCACCGATAATGGCGGCGACACGTGCTCGGGTTGACTCTTGCATGACTTACTCCTTGATTACCTAATAAACAATTAAATACGCGGGAAGGTGTGTGCGGCCAATGTGTGGCATAGAGATTCCACGCATTTCGTATGCAGACACCGTTATCTGATATTTCACATTGTAAGGAAAGTTGTCAACCGCTTAATGTATGAACATCTGTCACTGATCACACTTTTAGTGTTAATCACTAAATATGTAGGTTGGTGTGATTATTTATTCTTATCGTTAGTTATGGGATAAGCATAAGCGGCGGTAACAAAACGGCTGAACGTCGGCGATGTCAATTCAGCTTTATGTGCTGATGTGTGTTGAGTCTAAACAGCGAAGAAGGTATTTGGCGATAGGGTATAGACAGGATGCGTACGAAGCGGTTTGGTTGGGGAACGGGTATTTATCCTGCAAAAAAAGAGGCTCTTTTCTTTGCTTTTTTGATTAAAAAACAACAGAGCAGAGCCTGATTTCTACGATACAGTGCTGGTTTTTTTATGGGTTAAGACGCTGCGGTTGCCATGTACCCTGATGCTGTTCAAAGCGGATACGGTCATGCAGGCGGCTGGCTTTACCCTGCCATAATTCAATGGCATGCGGGCGAACTAAAAAACCGCCCCAGTAAGGTGGCAGCGGGATCTCACCGTTGGCAAATTTTTCGGCAAATTCAGCTTCCCGTGCTTCAAGCTCTTGACGGTTAGTCAGTGGTTGAGATTGGTGTGATGCCCACGCACCAATTTGGCTGCCGCGCGCCCGACTGTGAAAATAGGCATTAGAGGTTTCGGTGCTGACGCGCTCGACTGTGCCTTCAATGCGTACCTGACGTTGCAGAATATTCCAGTGAAAGACCAAGGCAACTTTCGGGTTTTGTTCGAGCTCATGGCCTTTGCGGCTGTCATAGTTGGTGTAAAAGGTGATGCCCTGCTCGGTGAAGTCTTTCATCAGGACAATGCGTGCAGAGGGCTGGCCTGAGGCATCTACGGTCGCCAGTGTCATTGATTCGGGTAAAATAATGCCGGCTTCTTTGGCATCGTTATACCATTTGTGGAACAGGGTAACGGGGTTATCCTGCTCTTTGGGTGAATGTTCGGGCAGCGCGACGCCCTGACCCATGGTCAGTGCGCAGCGTACTTTATTGATGATTGACATGATAGGCGATCCTTTCGTCATATAAATCGGCTGTTGACAGAGTAAAGCAGGTGGCGAAAACCACCAAGTGAAAGGGATCAGAAAAGTGGTTAAAAAAAGTGATCTGTTGTGTGTGGGTTAACTCTGTGTGATGACTCAAATCAGTGTGAGCTATTCAGTACGATCTATTCAAGATAGAGGCCCGCAGTAAGGCAACAGAACTGCTGATGGTGGAGAGCAATATCATGATAAATAACCTTACTCTGCTTAATCAGCATAGTCCGTGTTTTTTTGATACGCATTGCCATTTTGATGCCGCGCCTTTTGCGGTTGATACGGCAGCGGCATGGCAATCGGCGCAGGCGGCGGGTGTCAGTAAAATAGTGGTACCAAGTACTGGGCCAGACAATTTTTCTACGGTGTTGGCGCTGACACATTATTTGCATATTTATGCAGCCTTGGGTATTCATCCGCATACGCAGGTACCCTATCTTGATACTGCATTGGCGCAGTTGCAGCGGTTATTACAGCAACAATCACTGTCGGCGGCAGAGTTGCCGACGTCGCGTAAGGTGGTGGCGTTGGGTGAGATTGGTTTGGATGCGGTGGTGCTAAATCAGGATATGGATGCGCAGTATCTGCTTTTACGCCGGCAGTTGCGGCTGGCGAATCAGTTTGAATTGCCGGTTATTCTGCATTCACGGCAAACTCATGATCTGTTACTGCGTGAGTTGCGTCAGTATCCGGTTGAGCGCACCGGCGTGTTACATGCGTTCTCCGGTTCGCGTGAACAGGCTCTGGCATTTATACGGTTGGGTTACTCAATCGGTGTTGGCGGAGTGATTACTTACCCACGAGCGAATAAAACCCGTGCAGCGATAGCAGCATTGCCGTTATCGGCCTTAGTACTGGAGACTGATGCACCTTATATGCCGGTGTGTGGTCGGCAAGGTGAGCCGAATTGTCCTGAACGGTTAGTTGATATTTTTGCCGCATTGTGTGCATTACGTTCAGAAAGCCCGCAGGAGATAGCGGAAATTGTGTATAAAAACAGCATGAAATTGTTTGATATCACAGTGAACGCAAGCGATTAACCGCGCGTCAGCACTGGAACTCGCAAGATTAAGTGTGATCGAGATCTAGTGTTTATGATAATTGTTTCTCTAACACCATAACTTTTGTGATGAGAGTAAAGAAAGATGCCCCTTCCGTATGTATAATGTGCCCCGTTTTCAAGGTGGTTTACACTTTTTATTCACCTGAAGTATTTCGATACGATTATTTGCAGCGTCCAGACCATAGGGATCTCCTTCCATGCAATTGATTATGAGCCTCGTCGGTATGGCGGTATTGATTGGAATCGCAGTTCTGCTTTCCAGCAACCGTAAAGCCATTAAATTACGTACAGTCGGTGGCGCTTTTGCTATCCAAGTCTGTATTGGTGCGTTTGTTCTGTATGTTCCTGCCGGCCGTGCCGTTCTGTTGGGTATGTCTGAAGCCGTTGCAAATGTGATTGCTTATGGTAATGAGGGGATCAACTTCCTGTTCGGTGGTTTAACCTCTGACAAGATGTTTGAAGTATTCGGCGGCGGCGGTTTTGTTTTTGCACTGCGCGTTCTGCCGGTTATCGTGTTCTTCTCTTCACTGATTGCCGTGCTGTACTACTTAGGCATCATGCAGTGGGTGATTAAGATCCTCGGTGGTGGCTTGCAAAAGGCACTGGGTACATCACGTACTGAGTCTCTGTCTGCAACAGCAAATATCTTTGTTGGCCAGACCGAAGCTCCGCTGGTGGTTCGCCCGTATATCAGCACAATGACCAAATCTGAGCTGTTTGCTGTGATGTGTGGTGGTCTGGCATCAGTGGCAGGTTCAGTATTGGCAGGTTACGCCTCTATGGGTGTACCGCTTGAGTATCTGATTGCGGCATCTTTCATGGCAGCACCAGGTGGTTTGCTGTTTGCTAAGTTGATTGTGCCGGAAACTGAGCAAGAGCGTGACACAAACGAAATTGACACTGCCAATAGCGAAGACAAGCCTGCCAACGTGATTGATGCGGCAGCAGCGGGTGCGGCATCAGGTATGCAACTGGCGCTGAACGTAGGTGCGATGCTGCTGGCCTTTATCGGTCTGATTGCGCTGATTAACGGCATTTTTGCGGGTGTGGGTGGCTGGTTCGGTTATCCGCAGCTATCACTGGAACTGATTCTGGGCTATCTGTTCTCACCACTGGCTTTCGTTATCGGTGTGCCTTGGTCTGAAGCAACTATCGCAGGTTCATTCATTGGTCAAAAAGTGATCGTGAACGAATTTGTGGCTTACCTGAACTTTGCTCCGTACTTAAAGCCTGACGCTGAAGTGGCGGCTGCCGGTCTGCAAGTGTTGTCAGCACAGACTAAAGCGATTATCTCGTTTGCTCTGTGTGGCTTTGCTAACCTCTCTTCCGTGGCAATTTTGCTGGGTGGATTGGGCAGCATGGCGCCAAGCCGTCGTCACGATATCGCACGTTTAGGTCTGCTGGCGGTTGTAGCCGGTACACTGTCAAACCTGATGAGTGCAACTATTGCCGGTTTCTTCTTGGCACTGTAAGTGTACTGATTGCCTGTATTGAATCGCGTATTCACGACAGGCAATACAGGGTTGTTCTGTGAAATAACGCCACCGTTTATCCGGTGGCGTTATTTTTTTGGGAAAAAATAGACGTGACGTAATCGATTACGGAACGATATTTTGTGAATCGGCTCATGTTATAATTTCTTCTCATTGCAACCCTGTTAGCAGTGTTGTGAAATTGGTGGGTAAGTACGTGCAAACCGCTGGAACCTAACACCTGAAGGATGATCAGGTGGGTGCGGTGAAAGGGATATCAATTGATGCAGTGCTGCGGTATTTCACTTTCCTTTATCAAGTTGAATACTGCATGCTGCGCAAGTCTTCAGGGAACCAAGTCCGCTCGCCAACGCTCGCAGTGATCGAAAAAGTTCGATACCCAAAATGTTGAGTGATTTGTAGAGTTGGAGAGTTATATGACTGAGAACAAAATGTCTGCATTACGTGCACTGAGCTTGATGGATCTGACTACGCTAAATGACAATGATACCGATGAAAAAGTCATTGCTCTGTGTCAGCAGGCTAACAGCCCTGCCGGTCAAACGGCTGCGGTCTGTATTTATCCGCGTTTTATTCCTATCGCCCGTAAAACCCTGCGCGAGCAAGGTACGCCGGAAATCAGTATCGCCACAGTAACTAACTTCCCGCACGGTAATGATGATATTGCCATTGCAGTGGCCGAAACACGTGCTGCGGTAGCATACGGTGCTGATGAAGTGGATGTGGTTTTCCCATATCGCGCGCTGATGGCTGGTAATGCACAGGTTGGCTTTGATCTGGTGAAGGCGTGTAAAGATGCCTGTGGCGCACATGTGCTGCTAAAAGTGATTATTGAAACCGGTGAGCTAAAAGAAGATGCGCTGATCCGTCAGGCTTCTGAAATTGCTATTGATGCAGGTGCTGATTTTATTAAAACCTCAACCGGTAAAGTGCCTGTCAATGCCACGCTGGAATTTGCCCGCATTATGATGGAAGTGATCCGTGATAAGCAGGTTGCCGACCGTGTTGGTTTTAAGCCTGCTGGTGGTGTACGCACCGCTGAAGAGGCTGCGCAGTATCTGGCATTGGCCGCGGATATTCTGGGTGAGACGTGGGCAGATAAGCGCCATTTCCGTTTTGGTGCATCTAGCCTGTTGGCCAGTTTGCTCAATACGCTGGGCCATGATGCAACCAGCAACAGCCAGTACTGATTTACCGCTGTTTACTGCGGTAACCCGTATTATGCCATGCTAGGCATTGATTCGTGGTTGGTATTGAAACGCGACAAGTCCTTTAATGTGGCAGGTACTAAAAAGGGCGATTTTATCGCCCTTTACCGGCTATTTTGACCTTCACCAAAACGCAAAGTGCAAAATGTGACACGATATTCTCTCTTGCCCAGTGTTTATTGCTGCTTACTGAGAGTATTTGTGCGTTGGGGTGATGTTGTCGAGCAAGGCGGTCTGTTACCGCCAATCTTTGGGAGTGAACCATGTTCCTGCCGCAAGAAATTATCCGCAAAAAGCGTGATGGCATTGCCCTGAGCAGTGCAGAGATCCGTTTTTTTATTCAGGGTGTTGCTAATAACAGCATTACAGAAGGGCAAATTGCTGCTCTGGCCATGGCTATCTATTTTAATGATATGACCATGGATGAACGGGTGGCACTTACCATGGCGATGCGTGATTCCGGCATGGTGTTGCAGTGGGCTGATCTACATCTTAACGGCCCGATTGTGGATAAGCATTCGACCGGCGGTGTCGGTGATGTGACTTCACTTATGCTTGGCCCGATGATTGCCGCGTGCGGTGGGTATGTGCCGATGATCTCGGGGCGTGGGCTTGGGCATACTGGCGGAACGCTCGATAAACTCGAAGCGATTCCCGGTTATGACATTCACCCTGATAATGCGCGTTTTCGTCGGATTACCCGTGATGTTGGTGTCGCAATTATCGGGCAGACCGGTGATCTTGCTCCGGCTGATAAGCGGTTTTATGCCACGCGTGATATTACCGCCACAGTTGACTCGATTCCGCTGATTACCGCCTCGATTTTATCGAAAAAACTGGCTGCCGGTTTAGATGCCTTAGTGATGGATGTTAAAGTGGGCTCGGGCGCATTTATGCCAACGTATGAGGCTTCCGAGGCGCTGGCGCAATCTATTGTGGGTGTGGCTAACGGTGCTGGGTGCAAAACTACTGCGCTGCTGACTGACATGAACCAAGTGCTGGCCTCGAGTGCGGGTAATGCAGTAGAGGTGCGCGAGGCGGTTGAGTTTTTGACCGGCCGTCACCGTAATCCTCGTTTGTATGCAGTGACAATGGCGCTGTGTTCAGAAATGTTGCAGGTTTCTGGTTTAGCGGCTAATGATGCACAGGCACAGGCAAAACTGAATGCGGTGCTGGATAACGGAAAAGCGGCTGAAGTCTTTGGCCGGATGATCGCCGAACTTGGCGGACCGATTGATTTTATCGAATGCTACAATACCTATTTACCACAGGCTTCCATTATCAAACCGGTTTATGCTTTACATAACGGTTTTATCGCTGCGATGGATACCCGAGCATTGGGTATGGCAGTGGTAGGTATGGGTGGTGGCCGCCGCAGTGCAGCGGATCTGATTGATTACAGCGTCGGATTGACTGAGGTGTTGCGCCTTGGCGATGCAGTTGACGCATCTCGTCCGCTGGCCATGATCCATGCACGAACAGAATCAGACTGGCAGAGTGCGGCACAGGCCGTACAGACTGCAATCCATATTGAACGCGACGCACCGGCAGCGATGCCGACCGTGTATCGCCGCGTTCGCGTAGACTCTCTTATCTAAACAGAGGCCAGAATATATGAAACGTGCCTTTATAATGGTGCTGGACTCATTCGGTATCGGTGCAGCAGAAGATGCTGTGAAATTTGGTGATGTGGGTGCAGATACACTGGGCCATATTGCACAGGCTTGTGCCAATGGTCAGGCTGATCATGGCCGTAAAGGGCCGCTGACGTTGCCAAATCTTAGCCGTTTAGGGCTGGGGAAAGCAGCACAAGAGTCAACCGGTACATTCCCTGTTGGGCTTGATGAGCACGCTGAGATTATCGGGGCTTATGGCCACGCGGCCGAGCTGTCATCAGGTAAAGATACGCCATCAGGCCACTGGGAAATTGCTGGTGTTCCTGTGTTGTTTGACTGGGGATATTTCTCTGATCATGACAACAGCTTTCCTGCTGAGTTGTTAGAGAAAATTGTTACCCGCGCTAAATTGCCCGGTTATCTGGGAAATTGCCACGCTTCGGGTACACAAATTCTTGATGAGCTAGGCGAAGAGCACATGAAAACCGGCAAACCGATTTTCTATACCTCTGCCGATTCGGTGTTCCAGATTGCCTGTCATGAAGAGACCTACGGGTTAGATAACCTGTACGCTCTGTGCAAAATCGTGCGTGAAGAGCTGGAAGGCTACAATATTGGCCGTGTGATTGCGCGCCCATTCCTCGGTAATAAACCGGGTGAATTTCAGCGTACCGGCAACCGAAAAGATTTGGCCGTTGAGCCTCCGGCAATCACAGTGCTGCAAAAACTGGTTGAAGAGAAACACGGGCAAGTGGTGTCGGTAGGTAAGATTGCTGATATTTACGCACACGTGGGTATCACCAAAAAAGTGAAAGCTACCGGTATTGATGCGCTGTTTGATGCCACGCTTGAAGAGATGAAACTGGCCGGTGATAACACCATTGTGTTCACCAACTTTGTTGATTTTGACTCTTCATACGGTCATCGCCGTGATGTTGCTGGTTATGCTGCGGCATTGGAGCTGTTTGATCGCCGTTTACCGGAAATGCTCTCACTGGTGGGTGAAGATGACATTTTGATCCTGACCGCAGATCACGGTTGTGATCCAACATGGCCGGGCTCTGATCATACGCGCGAGCACATTCCGGTGCTGGTGTATGGCCCGAAAATTACCGCCGGTTCATTGGGCCGCCGGAAAACCTTTGCGGATATCGGGCAGACGCTGGCCGCTTATTTTGGAACATCGGCAATGGATTTTGGTATGCCAATGTTCTATCAGGATAAGTTAATTGAGCCAGATAACGGGCAATAATTAGCTGATTATTCTGTGTTCGTGTACGATCTTTGATGTTTACTGATCCTGTTGATTCGATCTTAGTGATCAACAGAAATAACCGATAAAGGAATCGATAACCATGGCTACTCCGCATATTAATGCTGAAAACGGTGCATTTGCTGATGTTGTTTTGATGCCGGGCGATCCGCTACGTGCAAAATACATCGCAGAGACCTTTTTGCAAGATGCAGTCGAAGTCACTAACGTGCGCAGCATGCTGGGTTTTACCGGCACTTATAAAGGACGCAAAGTTTCGGTAATGGGTCATGGTATGGGTATTCCATCCTGCTCTATTTATGCTAAAGAGCTGATTACCGAATACGGCGTGAAGAAAATTATCCGTGTAGGTTCATGTGGTGCGGTGAGCACGGATGTGAAACTGCGCGAAGTGATCATCGGTATGGGTGCTTGTACTGATTCCAAAGTGAACCGTATGCGCTTTAAAGATCACGATTTTTCTGCAATCGCTGATTTTGATATGGTGCGTAACGCGGTTGATGCGGCAAAAGCGCGCGGTACTAAAGTGCGTGTCGGTAACATCTTCTCGGCAGACCTGTTCTACACGCCAGATCCAAGCATGTTTGATGTGATGGAAAAATACGGTGTTTTGGGTGTTGAGATGGAAGCGGCCGGTATTTATGGTGTCGCGGCAGAGTTTGGTGCTAAAGCACTGACTATCTGCACCGTTTCTGACCACATCCGTACCCATGAGCAGACATCAGCCGAAGAGCGTCAGTTGACGTTTAACGACATGATCGAAATCGCGCTTGAATCTGTGCTGCTGGGCGACCAAGAGTAATTGTTGTGCTATTTGCGTGATGCAGCCATGCGCTGTTTTCGGTAGGGCGATCAGGTTATTACCGCAAATAGAGGCTAAACAATAACGCTGAAAGACAAAAAGCGATGAGTATTCATCGCTTTTTCTTTTGTTCGTGCTTAACGGCGGTAGTGTGTTTTTCGGTTGGGCATTCGGCGGCGACGGCGCTGTTTCAGCTTGGCATGTGCGTTACTTAGGTCACTCTCTGCTACAGTCGTGTCGTGACTGCCAGAGAGCGTGTTTTGCGGTGTACTTGGTGTAGAAGTGTGCGGATTAATCCCTGATGCAGCACTTTGCTGACGAGAGTGTGCTCGGCCTGTTATCAGGTAACTATCTTTGAGCAAGCCGCCATTAATCAAGCTGCTATTGATCAAGGTGCGGTCTTTGAGCAGTGCATGCGTTATCGCAATACCGATCACCAGTGCGCTGAGCAGCATTAAACGGATCATGCCGGTGGTATTGTCGATCAGCTGATCATCGGTTGATTGCACGTGCGTATCAAGGGTTAGGCGCAGAAATCCGAGTGGGGTATTGTTTTCCGCAATAATCTCTACCATCTGACGGTTTAGCATGGCACGCCGCTGTGAACCATCAAGCCCCAGTCTGTCTCTGACACTGGCATTATCCCCTGAGTGTGCGAGTAGCGCACCGTCCATCCGGTATACACTGGCATCTAAGATCCGTGCCTCCTGCGTCAGCTTATCGAGCTGTTGTGCAATCTGATCTGAGGCATCATCCATTTTTAGTAATGGAAATAACCCGACAGCCACCTGCCGCGTCAGTGTACGGGCGAGCTGATCGACCTGATCCGAGCGCGCGGCTTGTGCGTTTAAGCCAAATATACTGGCCGCTTGTAGCAGGGAAAGAAAAATAGACAGGCACACCGCCGCGATGAGCAAGGTGCGCAGGTGGTATTTAATCAGCTTTATTATGGGCATTACCATTAACTCAGTTGCAGCGCGCACGGCACCAAAAATAGCCCCTGAATCAGGGGAAGATCAGTTTTTATGCTCTGACAGCGATAGTGTATGTTGACCTGATGATTTTTCCTGATGCTCGGTGTTATCCCTTTTGTTTATTGCCTGTCTCTTGTTTGTCTCTTTTCTGTTTATTTTCTGTGGGGTTGTCAGTTGCCAGCATGCCTTTCAATAGGATAATTTACACCAGCAATTCACCGTGAGCAGGAAGCGTTAGAATGAATCTTAAGGATAATGATTTTACCCGATTACCTTCACGTCTCTCTGAGTGGTCATGTTTACCTTTATTACTGCAAGGTCATGAGGCCATTCCGCTTGATTATACCTTGGGAGAGGGCGGATGGCTGCTGTATGGTAAAAATTTAGATAAAGCCGCGTTGGTGCATTATCAGGGCCTACTGGATATGCCGTTAGTTGTGCAAGGTGCATGGCATGTGGCTGATTATCAAGTGGTGCAATTTGCTGGTCAATACTCAGTGTCTGCTGCAGATATTGCCGATAAACTCGGGTGGGATACTGCCGCATTGAGTGCGTTGCCATCACTACGCTCTCCGGGTTTATTGGTGATGGATATGGATTCCACCGCTATCCAGATTGAGTGCATTGATGAGATAGCCACACTTGCCGGAACTGGCCCGCAAGTGGCTGAGGTTACTGAGCGTGCAATGCGTGGTGAGCTTGATTTTGCCCAGAGTCTGCGTCAGCGGGTGGCGACATTGCAGGGCGCTGACAGTCAGATTCTGGATCAGGTCTTGGCAGATTTGCCGCTGATGCCGGGGCTGACGGCACTGGTACAGCAGTTACAAACCTGTGGCTGGCAGGTGGCGATAGCTTCGGGGGGCTTTACCTATTTTGCCGAACATCTACAGCGTCTGTTGGGGTTGTGTCATGTTGAAGCTAACGTGCTGGGTATCTGCGACAATCTGCTAACCGGTGATGTTGAAGGCGAGATTGTAGATGCCGAGCGTAAAGCTGTGGTGCTGCGCCAACTGGCCGATCAGTATCAGATCCCCCTGACCAATACGGTCGGTATTGGTGATGGGGCTAATGATCTGAAAATGCTGCATGCGGCCGGATTGGGCATTGCATTTCATGCCAAGCCGACCGTACAGGCACAGGCTCAGGTGGTGATCCGCCATGCTGATTTGCTGGGGGTGCTGTGCATTTTATCGGCCAGTATCGGGCGCAGCTTATAGCGTTTCGGTTAAGGTTTCGATGGCTATCCGGCGCTGTTCCGATTCGAGCCGCAGTAGAACCTCCTCGGTGCAGTCGGTCAGCTCTATCATGGCGGTCAGGGCCAATAATTCTTGTTCGAGCATTTTTGCCTGATTGAGATTGGCCCTGATAAGTTGCTCGAAATCGCGCAGTAAGTTGGGGTGCAATGTATTGCGTTTATAACGGGTTAGCTGAAAACGCAGTGCAATAAACTCCCCCTGTTGCATTGCTTTCCGGATAAACGCTATCAGGGCATTTTTATCCTCAAATTCTGTATCGAGCTTTTTATCCTGTAGTTGGTATTGCCACTTCTCTTGGTGCAGTGACAGATAAATTTTGTGCTCGGCAGGATACGGGCGGAATGGCTCGTTGAGCGGGCGGGTGACTAATTGTGACCAGTACTCTTCGAGTAGAGTCAACAGCAGAGTATTGGCCTGCCCCTGTCCGAGTCGGCGGTTTAAGTTGTAGGTTGCCGGAGTCATACCGACAGCGGTCGGCCGGTAGTTGTGCCCGTCTTGCACCACAAAAATCGGTATGCTGGCCAAATGCGGAACGGTGATCTGGCGGAAAATATCGATGATCTCCGGCAAGGTCTGTTGCTCTGCATCCTCCTGTAAAATATGCAGATTGGCAGAGATAAGCCGTTGGATAAACTGCACGCCGGTGTGTTCGGCATGCGGCTCAATGGCCGTGAGCACCAGTTGATCTTGCTCGGCATTGATATATAGAACCCGATACGGCAGGGTGTGCAGGGGGATCTGTTTATCAAGAACTTGCCATGCCGGAAAGTGCAACAATAGCACCTGATTTCGTTTTATATTTAGCGGCTGCCCAAGCACAATACGTAAACCAACGGCTGAAAAATCAACGGTATAGCCAATAATGGTACGCTGATCTGGGCTGGTAACATGCACCTCAGTTTGGTAACGATAGCGCGGGGCGCGTCGGCGCTGCTCTTGCGACATGTTCACTTCAAAAGTCGGGCTGTGGGCGCGGGGCAGACAAAATACATTCAGCTGGTTCAGCGGTAAGTTAGGCTGTGGGGTTTGCTGATAATCAGCCTGTACCTGATGGCTGCTCAGATCCTGCAACAGCACCAGATAACGCAAATCATTAAGTTGATGCTCTGTGATCAGCGCTTGCTGTTCAGGGTGCGGGCTAAAATCATCGGCGCTCAGTTGGCGGATAATCAGCCGCTGTACCCGAAAGCTAGGGCGATGCGCCCCCACATGCCAGAACAGCTCGCGTTGGTCAGCGTGTGTCAGTTCGGTATTCATCGCACAGTAAAAATAGGTACGCCCGCCTTGCCGGTGGATAAAACTGTACAGCAGAGCTTTGACGCAAGAGACTCCCGGTGGACAGATTCGTTGTAGACGCTCAGGCGTAAAAAACTGCCCGAGTACTGGTTGGTAGTTTTCATCATGCCAGTACTGGTAGCTCTCGCGGTTATTTTGCGAGTGCAACGCATACAGCGTACCCTGCTGACTGATCAGTAGCGGCAGTGTTGCGGTGGCATTTAGGTAAGATTGTTCCAGCCCGCGCAGATGTAACTGTGTCAGCAGACCATCAACATTCAAGCGCACTTTTTTGCTGCCGCTGCGTGCCAGTGCGCCCATCAGACGGTTCAGTGCCGGATCAGGCCGACTGATGTGCAGACGCAATAACTGGCGCTGCTCCTGACGTTCGATACCGACCAGCAGATAGTTCAGCCCACGTTCAAGCGTTGGCTGATCGAGCTTTTCACTCAGAGAGCCAAACTGAATGATAAACTCCTGACCCAGTTTAAAGGTCAGTGCATGGGGTACCCGAATACACAGGCCCGCCAGTGAAATGTCAATGGTAATGCCGTGTGCGATTTGCTGTGTTTCGCGACAGGTGACGACCACCTGACAGTGATAGTGCAGGCGCGCTTCATTGCGCATAAACTGATAGCCAAAACGGGCTACCGTGACATCAGGTGGCGTCTCTTTTTTTGCCGGCGGTGTTGGGTTGTCTCCGGCCTTTTGCTCTGCTTTTTCGAGTGACGCTTGCTGATGCATGATGCGGTAGTTGTTATCAGCCTGCATCACCGCATCGTAAACACCTTGTGTGTAGACGTTCCGAAAAAGCGCAACTTGTTGCTGGAAGATGTTCAGTGCAACATCATCAAGCCAGTGAGTAATACCGTTGATCTGGTGCTCGTAGCAGCGCCCATCAACCCGATTGCGTAAATCAATCGGGCGATGACAAGGGCTGTGCAACTGGCGATGGGCCATTTTGATCTGTAAACGATCATTAGCACTGCTTTGTGGCAACAGTTTTTTCAGCAGTGGATCGAGCTCGATATTCATTCCAAGCGGGATCAGTTGCTGCAAGATCTGGGAAAACTCATCCGGTAAAGTGGTGTGCATAGGTCTTTCGCTGCGCTTAAAATAGAGTGGCCTGTGCTGAGAGCATTGAACAAAAAACAGTGAACAGCCAGACGACAGAAACAGAAGATAACAACAAGGTTATCGGCATACCGTATAACAACATGATGATACCGCCCAATTTTCGTATTAAATTTGCGATAAGACTATGATTTTCGGCCTGATTTAAAGCCTGATTTTTCGTCTTAATTGCCTTTGCAGGAGAGCACCCCAGTGGCTAAAGCTGTGAAACGCGCCTTTGTGTGCAATGAGTGCGGGTCTGATTACCCGCGCTGGCAGGGGCAGTGCAGTGCCTGTCAGGCATGGAATACTATTACTGAAGTGCGCCTTGCAGCAGCCAGTGTTGCGCGCACCGACCGTACCAGTGGTTATGCCGGACATGCCGGTAACCATAAAGTCCAGACACTGGCTGAGATCAGTTTACAAGAGTTGCCACGTTTCTCCTCCAGTTTTAAGGAGTTTGATCGGGTACTCGGTGGCGGCGTTGTGCCTGGCAGTGCCATTTTGATTGGCGGAAGCCCCGGTGCAGGTAAAAGTACCCTGCTGTTACAGGTCATGTGCCGTTTAGCCGAGCAGATGAAAGCTTTGTATGTGACAGGGGAAGAGTCATTGCAGCAGGTTGCAATGCGCGCCTATCGCCTTGGCTTGCCGACCGACAAACTGAAAATGTTGTCAGAGACCAGTGTTGAGCAAATTTGCCTGATTGCCGAGCAGGAAAAGCCGCAAATCATGGTGATCGACTCAATTCAGGTGATGCATATGGCCGATATTCAATCGGCACCCGGCAGTGTGGCACAGGTGCGAGAAACGGCCGCTTACCTGACCCGCTTTGCCAAAACCACGCAAGTTGCGATTATTATGGTCGGCCATGTGACCAAAGATGGATCACTGGCTGGCCCGAAAGTGCTGGAGCACTGCATTGACTGCTCAGTGTTGCTTGATGGCGATACAGACTCCCGTTTTCGGATGCTACGCAGCCATAAAAACCGTTTTGGTGCGGTCAATGAACTGGGTGTGTTTGCAATGACTGAGCAGGGTATGCGAGAGGTCAGTAATCCGTCGGCGATTTTTTTAAGCCGCGGTGAAGAGGAAGCGCCGGGCAGTTCGGTGATGGTGGTGTGGGAGGGCACGCGACCACTGCTGGTCGAAATTCAGGCATTAGTCGATCATTCGATGCTGGGGAATCCGCGTCGTGTGGCGGTGGGCTTGGATCAAAACCGCTTATCGCTGTTACTGGCGGTACTGCATCGGCATGGTGGCTTGCAGATGGCCGATCAAGATGTCTTTGTGAATGTGGTCGGCGGGGTAAAAGTCACCGAAACCAGTGCAGATTTGGCGCTGGTGCTAGCGATGGTATCGAGCCTGCGCGACAGACCATTACCACGTGATGTGGTGGTGTTTGGTGAAGTGGGGTTGGCCGGTGAAATTCGCCCTGTGCCCAGTGGCCAAGAGCGTATTACCGAAGCGGCAAAACACGGCTTTAAGCGCGCCATCGTTCCACATGCCAATATGCCAAAACAGCCTCCGGCGGGAATGCAGGTGTTCGGTGTGAAAAAGCTCTCTGATGCGCTCGAAGCGTTTATTGATCTTTAATTACACGGTTAACCAAACGGGTTTTTGAGCCCACCGCTATTTTTAGCGAAGAGTCAGGCGTCGTGTTATTTTTTGCGGGAAAAAAAACGGCTATACCAGTGTGTTACAGAAGGCTTATCAATCGGGTTGGTAACATATTGTGTTGGTGGGAATAAAAACATGGCACACCTCATGATGATTCTGAATGTAGTTAATTAACACCGTCTGCATTCAGTGTGCCAGTTGTATAAATCAGTATGACGAACCGTTATTTACGTGTGAATAACGCAAAAAAACGGCGTTGTACTGACTGATAAGCCGCAAATGCAGGCTTGTCGGCACGGTTGGTACTGTACACAGTCGGTGGATAAATAAACATGACATGCCTCCTTGGCGCTGGGGTAACGACTGAAAGTCGCCGTAATCTTGTGTGATATTGGTCACCTTTATGTTGGTAAGTTTACTACAACAGGTTGCGTGATCAATCGTTTGTTGTAGAAAAAATAGGCATAAATAATAACTAATTGGTAGGTTTGCGTTATAAGCATTTTGCGGGAAAAAAGCAGTAGCCAGCCATTGTGGTAAATCGCAGCAGCAAAGAAAAAGGCCTGATTTCTCAGGCCTTTTGATTTAATGGGAATGATTCAGCGGTAATACCGCTGTGATAACGATGTACACCGCTATCAGCACAAAACCGGCGGCTTATTTCACCATACGGGTATATTTAGCCCGATGTGGTTGAATAGCATCAGCACCGTAGGTTTTTTTCTTCCACTCTTCGTATTCGGTGAAGTTACCTTCAAAGAACTCAACTTTGCCTTCATCCTGATAATCCAGAATGTGGGTGGCGATACGGTCTAAGAACCAGCGGTCGTGCGAGATAACCATGGCACAGCCTGGGAACTCCAGCAGGGCGTTTTCCAGTGCGCGCAGGGTTTCAACGTCAAGGTCGTTAGTCGGTTCATCGAGCAGTAATAAGTTGCCGCCAGTTTGCAGCAGCTTGGCCAAATGCAAACGGCCACGCTCACCACCTGATAGCTCACCCACCCGCTTTTGCTGATCCGAACCTTTAAAGTTAAAGCGGCCAATATAGGCACGGCTTGGGATCTCAAAGTTACCAATGCGCAGAATATCCTGCCCGTTGGCCACTTCCTCAAACACGGTTTTCTTGTCATCCATCGCATCACGGAACTGATCGACAGAGGCCAGTTTCACTGTATCACCCAGCACAATTGCGCCGGAATCTGGTTGCTCTTGGCCTGACATCATACGGAACAGGGTAGATTTACCCGCACCGTTCGGGCCGATGATCCCGACAATCGCCCCTTTTGGCAGACTAAATGACAAGTCATTAATCAGCGTGCGATCACCGTAGGATTTGACCAGATTGGCCACATCCACCACTTTATCACCCAAGCGCGGACCAGGCGGAATGAACAGCTCATTGGTCTCGTTACGCTTTTGGTAATCGGTGTTGTTAAGCTCTTCAAAGCGCGCCATACGTGCCTTGCTCTTGGCTTGACGACCTTTCGGATTCTGGCGTACCCACTCAAGCTCTTTCTCGATAGACTTACGGCGCGCCGCTTCAGAAGAGGCCTCTTGTGCCAGACGCTGATCTTTTTGCTCCAGCCAAGAAGAGTAGTTTCCTTCCCACGGAATACCTTCGCCGCGGTCAAGTTCTAAGATCCAGCCGGCGACATTATCGAGGAAGTAACGGTCGTGCGTAATGGCAACCACAGTGCCTTCATAATCGTGCAAGAAGCGCTCAAGCCATGCAACCGATTCGGCATCCAAATGGTTGGTTGGTTCGTCGAGCAGCAGCATGTCTGGCTTTTCCAGCAACAGACGGCAAATCGCCACACGGCGGCGCTCACCACCCGACAAATTGGCAATTTTCGCATCCCACGCCGGTAGGCGTAGTGCATCAGCGGCACGCTCAAGCTGATTATCCAGATTATGGCCATCATAAGTCTGGATAATCGCTTCGAGTTCACCCTGCTCTTTGGCTAACTTATCAAAATCAGCCTCAGGATCAGCGTACAGAGCGTACACTTCATCCAAGCGGGTTAATGCGCTTTTAACCTCAGCAACCGCCTCTTCAACCGCTTCACGAACGGTACTTTCGGTATTGAGTTTGGGTTCTTGTGGCAGATAGCCGATTTTCAGCCCCGGTTGTGGGCGAGCTTCGCCCTCAATATCGGTATCAACCCCAGCCATAATACGCAGCAGTGTTGATTTACCTGCACCGTTCAGACCCAGAACACCAATTTTGGCGCCGGGGAAAAAACTCAGAGAGATATTTTTTAGGATATGACGCTTCGGCGGTACTACTTTGCCGACGCGGTGCATTGAATAAACATATTGAGCCATAACGCTTTATCGACCCTATTGATTGACCAATAAAAATCTATTGTAGCCGTTCCTTGTAGCCAAGTGTAACCCTTTCCTGAGTCAGAAACCGGCTTCACATTTATTGCTAATTTATCACTGTGATGACAAGGCTATGCTATCCCTTATAGAAAATATAAGGTGATGGCCTTACACAAGGGTGGCTGCAATGTATACACTGTGTGGTAAACGTTTCGGTGCGGTATAACCACTGCCATAACCATCGCCACAACGACAAGCTAAAAATAGCCAAAACAGCAGAGCCTCAAGCAATACAACGCAGGGAAGTGCGTTTCATAAGGAGTTACAACATGGCATTGCGCCAGTGGATATTAAATTTTTGTATTATCGGCGTCAGCAGCACCAGTATGCTTGTTCAGGCCGCACCAACGGCGGGTGAGCGCCAGACTTACCAACAGGCCAAAGCTGCACTCGACAGTAACCAGCCTGATGTGGCGGCCCAGCTTTTGCCGGCCCTAAAAAATTACCCGCTGTATCCCTACATTGAATACCGTTTATTGACTCGGGATATGAGCCAACTGACGGCTGCACAAGCGCGCAGCTTTATTGAGCGTTACCAGACTATGCCACTGGCCAAGGGGCTACCTGAGCGTTTTAGCCCTGAATTAACCCGCCGTGAAGATTGGAAGACCCTGCTGACACTGATGCCACAAGCACCCTCATCAGTAGCCGGTCAGTGCCGTTTTTACTATGCCAACTATGCTATCGGTAAACGTCAGCAGGCATGGGAGGGGGCAAAAAAAGTGTGGCTAACCGGTAAATCACTGCCAGATGCCTGTGATCCACTGCTCAATGTATGGCAAAGCAGCAGCGCGTTTACCCCACTGAATGTACTTGATCGCATGCTGCTGGCAATGAAAGCGGGAAATGACAGCCTGCTGGCGCATTTGGCCGCCCAGTTACCGCAAACATACCGTTCGATGGCTGACGGATTGCTTGAGTTACAGGCCAACCCCTCGCAAGTACTGAGCTTTGCCCAGACCCACGGTGCTAGCCCGATAGCGCGTCAGGCCACTCTAATAGCCTTTAACCGGCTGGTGCGCAGTGATCTGGATAATGCCCGTGCTCTGATTGCGCCGCTGGCCAAAGCCCAAGCGATGAGCCATGTTCAAGTCGGCGAGATGGAGAGCGCAGTCGCTATTCGCATGATGGATGCTACCGATGCCGAACAGATCCGCTGGCGCGATGGAATAGTGCAGCGCAGCCAGAGTACGGCATTGGTTGAACGACGCATTCGGTTGGCGTTGTCACGCAATGACCTGACTGATACAGGCCGCTGGATAGCCCGTCTACCGGCGGCTGATAAAGAGAAAGATGAGTGGTTGTACTGGCATGCCCGTGTACTGCAACAGCAAGGTAAAAAGCAGCAAGCGCAGGCCGACCTCAAACGCCTGACGGAACGGCGTGGTTTTTACCCAATGGTTGCAGCCCAGCAGTTGCAACAGCCTTACAAAGTGAAAAATGATTCACGGCAAGTGAGTACACAAGATGTCAGCCATTGGCCTGAAATTATTCGTATCCGTGAACTGCTACACTGGGATCTACACAACATTGCCCGCAGTGAATGGAGTAGCTTAATTGGGCACTATCCGGCTGGTACGCAGGCGGTATTAACCGCGTATGCACGTCGGCAGGGCTGGAGTGATCTGAGTGTGCAGGGAACGATCCGCGCTAAACTGTGGGATCATATTGATGAGCGTTTCCCGATGGCGTATCCGAACCTGTTTACACAGGCTACCCGTACAAAAACTATCACTCCAAGCTATGCAATGGCGATAGCCCGTCAGGAGAGTGCGTGGAATCCGGAAGCGCAATCACCGGTTGGTGCGCGCGGATTAATGCAATTGATGCCGAAAACTGCACAACATACGGCCAAGAAAAACAGTATTCCGTTGCAACAAGAGAGCCAACTGTTCCAGCCTCAAACGAATATTCAACTTGGTACGGCCTATCTTGAAGAGGTTTACCAGCAGTTTGGGCGTAACCGTATTTTGGCTACGGCGGCCTACAATGCTGGCCCTTCGCGCGTGAACCGCTGGCTGAATAATGCCAATGGTCAACTTGATGCGCTGGCTTTCATTGAAAGCATTCCGTTTAACGAGACCCGAGGTTACGTTAAAAATGTGCTGGCATATGATGTATTCTATCGCTATCAGATGAAAAATCAGCTGCCCGTGCTGACCGCTGCAGAGTTAAGTCAGCGTTACTAATGCTGCATCTGTGCATTGGTTAACGGTATCACCCATACCACCTCATCGGTCAATATCCGTGAGGTGGTGTGAGTGAAGATCAACACGGGTTGATAAGAGAGAATCAATAAGTGCCGAGTATAACGCCCAATACCCTACAAAATCAGGCTTTGGCCAGCAGCCAATCAGAGCAAGACTGGCAAGGTTTTATGCAACTGTTGCGTCAGGCTTTTACCGATGGATGTGAAACCGAGATCCTACAACTGCTACTGACACTCGATGAGCGTGATGCGCTCGGAACAAGGGTGCGGATAGTGCAGGAGTTGTTGCGCGGATCATTAAGCCAGCGCGAAATTAAATCTGAATTGGGGGCGGGAATTGCCACTATCACCCGGGGTTCAAACAGCTTAAAAGCCGCGCAACCCCAAGTGAAGCAGTGGCTGGAAAGTCAGTTGCTGAAATAATGGCCAGCACTGCAGCCTGTTATTCCACCGGACATATTTTCCGTGTCATAGTTGTATTAAGAGATCTGCCGAAGTAAAAAAACAGGCGGTCATAGTGGAAGGGGCGAGAACTAAAACAGCTTGCTCTGTTCTCGCTCAGGGCTAAATTGGGTATAGATTATGAGATCCCATCAGAGAGCTGCTGGCGCAGAGTGATCAGTTTTTCGACGATGTCATAATGCTGCGCGCCGTGAGTGATGACCTCAGCCTCTGGGATCTCTTTAATCGGAATGTAGTAATCACAGCGAATAATACCAAAACCCAGATGATCTTCACGTACAGTCGGGAATTGTTCGACATCATAACCGCCACGGCGGGTTAGCTTGTACAAAGGAACAACATCACAATACAGGTGCACAATAAACTCGGTTAAATTGCGAAACGAGCCGTAATAGGTGAATTTTGCGTATTTACCGGCAGGGAATTCATGTTGAGTGAATTTGGCATCTTCTGGCGCAAACTCTGACTCTACCGCACAGGTGCAGTACAGCTCTTGTTCATCATCATTACTTTTAGTTTGTTTTCCTGAGATCAGTGCAAAAAAGTTTGGCGGGATCTCTTCGGTGAATTTACTGCGAAAACGCTGCCAATGCTGAAGCAATGCACGCGGTTTTAGTGTGCCATCGCGCCGGTAAGAGACCGAATAGGTAACTGTGCTGCCTTGCAGGGCTAACGCAGGAAGCTCTACAAACTCCGGAACAGGAAGCGTTTTATTGTGCACATTTAACAGCGGGGGTTGTAAACCGCTGCAATCCCACTCTTCAAGGCGGCGATATTGTGCTGGTGTTCGCCCAAACTGGCTTTTAAATGCACGGGTAAAGGTTTGCTGTGAGTCAAAACAGTAGTGCAGGGCGATATCTAAAATTGAGCGGTTGGTTGAGCGTAAATCGTGTGCCGAACGGGTTAACCGTCTGGCACGTAAATACGCACCCATCGCATGGCCGGTGATATCTTTAAACATACGTTGAAGATGCCATTTGGAGTAGCCGGCACGATTTGCAATATCGTCGATAGAGAGTGACTTACTAAGATTAGTTTCAATCCAGTATAATAACTCCCGAACTATCGCCTCTTGGGCCATTAAGCGCTCCTCAACTCTGCTCTGCTTTATACGCTATGATTAAGTAACTTCAAGGTATCCGTGTTCTGCTGATAAATGTACTTACTCATTATATTGCATCAAGTACGGATCTTTGGCCTATATTACAGCCCCAGAAATAAAAACCAATGTAAACCCAAAGCCGTTGTACACTATTTTGTATTAATTACAGGATAATTTGTATTAATTGCAGGGTAGTAAAACACAAAATACTCATTTATTTTCATATGTTTGTGTTGTGTATCACGCATTTAATATCCTATTTTTGTGATAAATCCGAGAATTTCTCACCTTAATGTTGCTGATAGTTGGCATGCTATCGTGGCGTTTTATTTTAGGTGATTAAGCATAAAAGGAAGGAGAGAAGAATGGCTACAAAATATTACCGTTGGGTTTTACTCTTGTTATTGTGCGGCAGTGCGGTGGCTAATGCTGAAGAGATTGGTTCAGTAGATACGGTGTTTAAGTTTTTAGGCCCAGATCATAAAATTGTAGTTGATGCTTTTGATGATCCTGATGTGGCCGGTGTAACCTGTTATCTTAGCCGAGCAAAAACGGGGGGTATTAAAGGGGGACTAGGGTTAGCCGAAGATACCGCGGATGCCTCTATTGCCTGCCGACAAGTTGGCCCGATTGTCTTGTCTGATAAAATTAAACAAGGTAAGGGTGATGGCCAGTCGGTATTCCAAAAACGCACATCACTGGTGTTTAAAAAGCTGCAAGTGGTTCGTTTTTATGATCCTAAACGCAATACGCTGATCTATTTAACCTATTCGGATCGGGTGGTGGAAGGTTCACCTAAAAATGCGGTAACAGCTGTGCCAGTCATGCCGTGGCCTGCCCAGTAAAATTGAATATTGTCGACAAAAGTGCATTGAAGCAATGCACTTAATAGAGCGTGTGCTGATTATAAAAATAGACTGATATAGTCATGCAGTTATCGCCGTGTATTTATACAGCTTTTGATACAACGTCATGATAATAAATTACAGGCTGTGGCCTGTGGCAGTAAATTGCCGATCATCTGTAACAGACTATCAATCATTAATCAGACAGTGAATACAGCGCTGATGTCAGAACAAAAAAGAGCCCCGAGAACCTGCTGGCAGCGCGGGAGGCGGGCTGCTGTGCGTATAATAGCGGCGGTATTTTCTGTCTTGTTGTCATCCGTGATGTTGTACAGTGTGCTGCCGGTGGCGCTACCGAGTGTGATTATCGAACGGGTGATCTCCGCACGAATAGAGGGTGCAGAAGCATACCCGATCACCCATTGGTGGGTCTCTAGTGATGCTATCTCACCGCAAATGAAGTTGGCGGTGATTGCCGCAGAAGATCAGCGCTTCCCCGATAGTTTTGGTTTTGATTTTCAGGCTATCAAGCAGGCTCTTAAGCATAATGAGCACAGCCGACGGGTTCGTGGCGGCTCTACTATCTCTCAGCAAACGGCTAAAAATGTGTTTTTGTGGGGAGACCGTTCATGGTTGCGTAAAGGGTTTGAGGCGGGTGTCACTGTGCTGATTGAGCTGTTCTGGAGTAAAGACCGTATTCTGACGGTATACCTCAACAGTATTGAGTTTGGTCAGGGCATTTTTGGTGTTGAGGCTGCGGCTAGGCACTATTTTCATAAACCGGCCAGCCGCCTGACGGCGACCGAGGCGGCACTGTTAGCCGCGGTATTACCCAATCCAATTCGGTATAAGGTTCAAGCGCCCTCGGGCTATGTGCTGCAACGCCAGCGCTGGATCTTGCGCCAGATGCGCCAGTTAGGTGGCGTAGCCATGCTCGCATCCCTTTAAATAAAAAAGCCGATTGCCGTGACAAAAAGTACATATTAAGTTTGCCTGATAAATACCAGCAGATTATTACTTGCTGTTTTAGTTATGTGAGGTGTGCAGATTTTTGTACGCAATATAATCAGAAATTTGCATGATTTTCCTGCGCAGGTTAGGTTGTTACTGTGATATTTGTTACTTTATTGGCTTGTCGCGCACAGTCGTTTGCGCGTGTAAGTTGACGTAATGAGCGTTTGCTCTGCGCAGCGGTTTGACCCAAGAGGAGTCATTGACAGACAGCATGAAAGGTAAAAAACGTTTACTGTTTGGTACAACCGCTTCGCTGGTGGCGCTGGGTGCGTGGCAATGGCCGTTTGATATTCCAGATGACAGTGTGGTTCTGCAATACCAGTCAGCGTCTTCAGCCGTTATCCAACAGTCTTGTGGCTATGAGGCTGATCAGACCTCGGTATTGAGTGGCAACAGGCTCAAAGTGCTGGTATGGAATATTTATAAGCAACAGCGTAATGACTGGTTAACGGCACTGTCTGATTATACAAACGGTGCGCAACTGGTATTGCTGCAAGAGGCGCAGGCGACTCCGGAATTACTGCAGTATGCCACGCAACGTTATCCTGCGGTGGCTCAGGTGGCAGCATTCTCTATTCGTGACCAGATGGCGGGTGTGATGACACTTTCGGCAGTGAATGCCGAATATTATTGCCCGCTGCGCGAACGTGAGCCGTGGCTTAAGTTGCCTAAATCTGCATTAGTGAGTGTGTATGCGCTTGCTACGGGGCAATCGCTGATGGTGGTGAATGTGCATGCAGTAAACTTTACGGTGGGTGTACAGGCGTATCGGCAACAGTTGCATCAGGTGTTATCACAAATTGCGTTGCACCGTGGGCCGGTGATTTTGGCGGGTGATTTTAACAGTTGGAGTGTAACCCGCTTGGCTCTGCTGCGCGCTTTGGCCAAACAGATGGGGCTAGATGAGGTGCTGTTCCCGCAAGGGCAGCGTAAAAAAGCGTTTGGATATCCGCTCGATCATGTCTTTTATCGCGGCCTGAAAGTAGAAAAGGCATCAGTCATGTCAACTGATGCCTCTGATCATAATCCGCTGGAAGTGACATTTAGCTTTTAGGTTGCGGTTGCTGATTTGCTTGTGCCAAGCCTCTGAATTAACGTTTCATCTACTGATAAGCACGGTGATATTCAGAGGCTATGACAATGTCAGCTCTTGGCATTATTCACTTTCAGCACGGTACCCGGTTTTAGCACGCTTTTACGGCTCATATCGTTCCAGCGCAGTAAATCATCAACATCAACGCCATGTCTTTGGGCAATGCTGTAGAGTGAATCACCCTTTTTCGCTTTATATGAGCGAGCAAGGCTGGTTGATTCAACGGATTTTCCGGTACTTGCATTAACTTTGAGCTTTTGTCCTGCCTTTAAACGGCCACTGGTGCTTATATTATTGAGCTTGGCCAGTTCACGGGTATTCATTTTATAACGGCTGGCTATCGTGGATAGCGTATCACCGCTTCGTACCGTATAAGGTTGCGATGTTGCGCTCTTTGAACTCGGTGTTTTGGTCGAGGCAAAGGTATCACGCTGAGCACTGGCAGAGGTTTTTGCTACGTATGTACTGCGAGTAATCGGCAGTAAAACATACTGACCGCGTCGGATTCCCGCACCGTTTAGGTCATTGAGTTGTTTAATATCAAGTGCTGAAACGCCGTAGCGACGCGCTAAAATATCAATACTCTCACCTGACTGCACTTTGTGCCGTACTGCTGTCAGCGAGATATCTTCGCTGTCTTGTATCGCTTTTTTAAACTGCTTGGCCTTCTTTTTCGGCAGCATTAAGTAGTGCGGGCCAGTAGGTGCGGTTGCACGGGTGGTATAGGCCGGGTTTAATGCTTGCAGTTCATCAACTGACATGCCTGCCACTTGCGCTGCTGAGTTCATATCAAACTGCTGGCCAACGTTGACCCGAGCCAGTGCACTCGATTTATCAATATGCGGTAATTTAAGCGCATATTTGTCGGCATTGCGGATAATGTCGCTCAGTGCTAGCACTTTTGGCACATACAGCGCGGTTTCACGCGGTAAATCGAGTGACCAGTAATCGGTTTTCTTATTGCGCGCTTTATTGGCTTTAATGGCTTTGAGGATACGCCCTTCACCGGCATTGTATGCCGCGAGGGTCATGGTCCAGTCACCATCGAACATTTTGTTCAGACGTTGTAGCAAATCAAGCGCGGCGCGGGTTGATGCCCCGATATCACGACGGCCGTCATACCACCAGTTTTGATCCAGCCCGTAGTTACGGCCAGTTGCTGGTGTAATCTGCCATAAACCGGCAGCATTTGCGCTTGAGGTTGCGTTTGGATCAAAAGCACTCTCCACCATGGGTAACAATGCGATTTCAATCGGCATGTTGCGTTTTTTCACCTCCTCTACAATCCAGTAAAGGTAAGGTTCTGAACGCTCGGTCACACGTTGGAGATGACTCTTATTACGCAAATAACGTGATTTTTGACTGCGGATCCGTTCGTTATTTGGTACCGGTAGTTTCAGTTCGTTGCCGATGTAGTCCCACACACCCTGTTGTTGTGCTAGGCCTGCATCAGCCCATCGCGACGATGAGTCAGTGGGCTGGCGAGTATCAGCTTCACGAACTGACGAGGTCTTCGTGTTCGGATACGGCGTCGACGCATGCGGCGCCTGACAGCCGGCCAGCAACACAGAGACGAGGATCAGTGCTCGTATCTTCATGTTATCTCGGTCGGTTGTTGATTAAAAGATGTGCAATAATACTTGTCTAATCCTAGGCTGACAACCTTATCGGTTAAAACAGGTCTTTTTGCGCACGTAACTGTGCAAAAAGTAGACTATTTTCGCCTATTTCCCCATTTTTTTGCAGCGCAGATCTCAGTTTTTCATCATCACAACGTAAAAAAGGGTTTAATTCTTTTTCTATTTTTAAGCTGACCGGCAGGCTGGGTTGCTGTGCCAATCGCTTCTGTTCCACCTGTTTTTGGTAATCTTGTAATGCCAGATTTTCGGGTTCGATTGCACAAGCAAAACGTAAATTGGCTTGGGTATATTCATGTGCGCAACAGAGTAAGGTGCTCGGTGGAAGTGCACGGAGTGTCTGTAATGAGTGATACATCTGCTCTGCTGTGCCTTCAAATAGCCGACCGCAGCCGATTGAAAAGAGGGTATCACCGCTGAATAAAATGCCGTGTTGGGCATTGTAATAACAAACATGGCCGAGTGTGTGGCCGGGAGTCCCTATCACTTGCCACAGCAGATCTGTTTTGGGCTGTGGATCGGTGGTAGGTGGCAACATAGCGGGCAGTAAAACGGTGGGCAGTGAAATTGTATCGCCATCATGCACCAATGTTTTTGCCCCTTTGCTTTGTGTCTCTTGCGGACCATAGATTTTGGCATCAGGGTAACGTGCTGTGAGTGCCGCGACTCCACCGGTATGATCATGGTGATGGTGCGTAAGAAAAATGGCCTGCAGGTTGAGATGCTGGGTGGTCAGCGTTTCAATGACCGGCTCTGCTACCGCGGGATCAACGATAATCGCATTCTTGTTATCGGCGCAAAACAGCCAGATGTAATTATCCTGCAACGCGGGTATGCTGATTAACATGGTATGTTCTCCTGATATTTCCTGCGGTAATGTTTTACCGTGGGTAAGCATAAGAGAGGATAATAGAGTGATACGTCCTGTTCGTACATCTCGTGTGATATTACCGCCTCTGAGCTGGTCGATGATCTTGCAGGGCGAGCGTTACCGGCAGTTAATTTCTACGCAGCTTGCGCCCTGGTGGGGTAAGATTTTCGGGCAACATTTGTTGAAACTCGGAACGCTTAGTGCTGATCTGGATACCTCTGCGGCACAATTATCGCATCAGGTTGCATTGGCACCGGAAGCGCCGCACCTTAATGTGATGGCTGAGGTGGATTGTTTACCGTTTTTGCAAAAAACGTTTGATGCCGCACTGCTGGCTTTTACGCTCGATTATGCCAGTGATCCGCATGCGTTGTTGCGGGAAGTCGATCGGGTATTGATAGATGATGGCTATCTGATCATGATTGACTGTAACCCGCTCAGTTTACTGGGAATTGGGCACTGTTTGCCCCGATTACGGCAGCGGTTTCCTTATCAATGCCGGATGTTTGCCCCGTTTCGGATCACCGATTGGTTGTATTTGCTCAATTATGAGGTAATTCATATTGAGGCATTTATGCCGTTTCCGTGGCGTACCGGAACGGGCGGTTTCAGTGATTTTTGCAACGGGCATTTACCGGCGCTCAGTGGATTGCAGTTGATTGTGGCCCGTAAGCGAACGATCCCGCTGATGCTGAACGGATCAACCCGTAATGTTGCGCCTTCACGGGTGATCTATCCAGTGGGAGCGTGCCAGAATATCACTTCTCCGGCTGATACTGAGTATCATCAAGGGTAGGGTTTTCAGCCGCTTCACGGGCTAGCTGATCGCAGATTTCGTTTTCACGGTGTCCGGCATGGCCTTTTACCCACAGCCACTCAACTTGATGTATTGCGGCGGCTTTATCAAGGCGCTGCCAGAGATCGGCATTTTTTACCGGCTTTTTATCGGCGGTTTTCCAACCACGTTTTTTCCAGTTATGGATCCAACTGGTGATCCCCTGTCGGACGTACTGACTGTCAGTGGTCACTGATACCTGACACGGCTCGGTGAGCATCTCAAGCCCAACAATTGCGGCCAGCAGCTCCATACGGTTGTTGGTGGTGAGCCGGTATCCGGCATTCACATATTTTTCGTGCTGACGGTAACGCAGTACAATACCGTAACCGCCTGGGCCGGGGTTGCCCAGACATGATCCATCGGTAAACAGTGCTACCTGTTTTTGTCTCTCTTGCATGATGGGTAGACTCATTATGATCACGCGGCAACGTGCCGAATGGTTATTATTTCCATAAACCAGAAGTCTGACATAAATACGGCTATGAGCACAGATTTGAACCGAATTGTTGTACTAGATACCGAAACCACCGGTATGAATAAGCTAGGTGTGCACTATGAAGGGCACAAGATTATTGAAATTGGTGCGGTAGAGATTGTGAACCGCCGTTTAACGGGGCGGCATTTTCACGCGTATATCAAACCCGATCGCTTGGTTGATCCTGAAGCGATTGCAGTTCACGGTATTACTGATGCTTTTTTGCATGATAAACCGATGTTTGCGGCGGTTGCGGATGATTTTCTGAATTTTATTCGCGGTGCTGAGCTGGTGATTCATAACGCACCGTTTGATATCGGCTTTATGGATTATGAGTTTGGTCTGCTAAAACGTGGGATCAGCAAAACCGACACTTTCTGCCGGATCACCGATACGCTGGTGATGGCGCGAAAAATATTTCCCGGTAAGCGAAATAACCTTGATGCATTGTGTGATCGCTACGGCATAGATAACAGTCACCGTACGCTGCACGGGGCATTGCTCGATGCCGAGATTTTGGCCGATGTCTATTTGCTGATGACCGGCGGGCAAACATCGCTCGCATTTTCTGCTGAAACAGAAGGGGCTAATGCGGAGTTTGGCGGAGAGAAACAACGTACCATCTCTGCAGAATTGGCACTAAAGGTTATCCGTGCATCTGCCGATGAAGTACAAGCACACGAGTCTCGGTTGGATCTGGTCGAGAAAAAAGGGGGCTCATGTTTGTGGCGTAGTTAATGGCGGGAGAGGGTATGCAGTATCGGCAATTTCAGCATCATTATGATGCATTTGGCACAATGCTTTACCGGTACTGCTGTGTATCCCCCAAACAAGTGCTTTTAAGGCTTTGCT